>NZ_BDLR01000087.1:0-201 GCF_002049395.1 Carboxydocella sp. JDF658
ATTTGACATTTGAAGTGGTCAGGGTGCAGGAACCGGACTTTGCTAAAGGTTGTCTGGCTATAGACACAAACCCTGATGGGGTAGCCCTGTGTAACGTTAGTGCTTCCGGCCAGCCGGAACCGTGGGCGGAGGGTTTCAGCGTTCCTTATCCCGGCAACCTGGGCAAGTACGAAGGAGAGTTTCAGGTTATCCCTTACCCGA
>NZ_BDLR01000088.1:0-8504 GCF_002049395.1 Carboxydocella sp. JDF658
GCCCCGCGGGGGCAAATCAAGTATTCGGAAAGGAGGCGAAATCCTGGTCTGGGGGCCAACTTGGCTGAAAATAAAAACAGTCAAGTTTTTTGAACCAGGTGGACTGTCTTGGAAGTAAAACTGGCTTATGGAAAGGATAAACTTCAGGTTGAGCTGAATCCGAAGGGATATTGCCAGATTATTACACCCAGATCTTTGCCGGGAGTGAGTGATCCTCTAGCTGAGATCAGCCGGGCGCTGGCTGAGCCCATTGGAACTTCGCCTCTGGCAGAGCTCCTCAGGAAGCGGCAGCCGCAAAAGGTTGTAATTGTTGTCAATGATGTTACCCGGCCCACACCCTATGAGGTGATGTTGCCACCGCTGGTAGCTGAGCTGGAAAGGGCCGGGATCGGGGATGAACAGGTGACCCTGGTGGTGGCGACCGGGAGTCACCGGGCCAATACGGAAGAAGAAAATCGGGCCAGCTTTGGGGAAGAAATTTGCCGGCGTTTTAATATCATTAGCCATGACTGTGACCGGGATCTGGTAGCCATCGGACGCCTGTCCGATGGACAAGAGCTGGTTATTAACCGTCTGGTGGCTGAAGCGGATTTTATCATCACCACCGGCCTGATTACCATGCATTATATCGCCGGGTTTTCCGGTGGCCGCAAATCCATTCTCCCCGGGGTGGCAGCTCGCAATCTGATTCAGTACAATCACAGCCTCATGACCGATCCCCGCGCCTGTGCCGGCAACTGGCGCACTAATCCGGTCCACTGGCTGATGCTGGAGGCCGCGCGCCTGGTGGGTGTGGATTTTATCCTCAATGTAGTGACCAATGAGAAAAAGGAAATCGTGCAGGCAGTGGCCGGTGACCTGGAACAGGCCTGGCTGGCCGGAGTGGAAACCTGCCGCCAGATGAGTATGGTCACAGTACCTCGGGCCGCTGATGTGGTGCTGGTCAGTGCCGGTGGCCATCCCAAGGACATCAATCTCTACCAGGCCCAAAAGGCCCTGGAGGCAGCGGCAGCTGCCACCCGGCCGGGCGGAACCATCATCCTGCTGGCCCGCTGCAGGGAAGGACTGGGCGAACATACTTTTGAAAAATGGATGCTGGAAGCAGAGACTCTGGAAGATATTTTCCGCCGTTTTGAACAGGGGTTTGTCCTGGGCGGACACAAGGCCTATGCTATCGCCAGGGTCTTACAGGAAAAACAGGTAATTTTAATCTCAGATCTGGGAAAAGAGTTGACGGAGAGCCTCTTTATGCGTTATGCTGACAGTATCCCGACTGCACTGCTGCAGGTAGAAGAACAATACGGACAGGATTATTCCCTGCTGGTTATTCCCGATGGCAGCCAGGTGCAGCCGGAAGTTGCTTCAGCATAGGAGGCAGAGCATGGAAATCATACGCTGGTCAGAAATGTTAAGTCCCATTGGGCCGCTGGTCCTGGTCAGTACGGAAAAGGGGCTCTGTCGCCTGGTTTTGCCGGGAGAAGGACAGGCTACCTTGCTGAACTGGTTAAATCGGAAATGGACTGAGGAGATAGTGGTGGAACGCAACCTCAAAGTCCACCAGCAGGCAATAGAACAGCTGGGCGCTTATTTTGCCGGAGAGCTGCAACAATTTGACCTGCCGCTGGATGTAAGTGGTAGCCCATTCCAGCTGCAGGTCTGGCAGGAACTGCAGAAAATCCCCTATGGCGAAACTCGAACCTACCAGGAGATCGCTACCAATATCGGCAAACCGCGAGCAGTCAGGGCCGTGGGACAGGCCAATAACAGAAACCCCATACCCGTCATCATCCCCTGTCACCGCGTAATCGGCAAATCAGGGGCACTGGTTGGGTATGGGGGTGGACTGGAGGTCAAGCTCTATTTGCTGGGCCTGGAAGGGGCCCCGGGTTTTAGTGGCTAGAGCAGGTTGCGCCAGTGCAAGAGGCTGAGCAAGTCACCCACGGTTTTGATTCCCCGTTGCTGAAATTCCTGCAGAAAAGTCAAAAACAAGCGGCTGGTGATCAGCGCATCCCCCAGTGCCGTATGGCGCAGGGGGGTTTTTATTTGCCAGGCGGTACAGAGGCTATCCAGGGTATAGGAACTGCGATAGGGCTGCAGGGCCATAGCCAGTACTACCGTATCGAGGATAACTGGCTTGAATTTGGTTTTTAAAGCTTTTTTCAACTGGATATTAATAAAAGCCAGGTCAAAATCGGAATTATGGGCGATCAGCATCCGGTTCCCGCAGAAGTCAAGGAAACGGTTGAAGACCGTCAGAAAATCATCGGCCTCGGCCACCATTTCATTATCGATACCGGTAATCTGGGTGACCAGAGGTGGAATGGGACGACCGGGATTGACCAGCTCCTGAAAGGAATGTTCAGGGCAGATTTCACCATTTTTGATTAGAACAGCACCGATAGAGGTGATGGTATCACCGCTAAAGGGATACAACCCGGTGGTTTCCAGATCAAAAACAACAAATTCCATTTCCCGTAGCGGTGTCTGGGGATTGTGGCGCTGTTCCTGGAATTTCTTCAATTTTTCCTTAACCTCGGTCAAAATCAGGGAGTCACAGGCTCTATCTCCTCCCGCAGTTTCAAATCCCATCAATCGGGAGGTGCGGCCTAACCACGCGCGTAACATCATCATCTACCCCCTACCCGGCATGAAAAACAGTACCAGTAAAGCTCTGCAGTTTATCGACGGCCAGCATGGCATAACGCAAAGTGGCCGCTTCTTTTTTAGGCAACTGATTGGGATTGATCCAGTTATCGGCTTCCAGTCCCTGCTCCAGTTTCTTAAGGTTGGTTTTCAGGCGCAGGGTCATCAGGATTTTATAGGCAGTGGAATAATACTCACTATCCTCGGGGTTGAAAATATTGCGCTGTTCCATGATTTTCAAACGCCCCAGGGTGCTGGTTTCGTCAATGCCCCATTTGAGGGCAAAAATCCGGGCACAATCCACCATATGCACACAAACCGCCCGCTTTAAATCGATTTCATTTTTATGCTCCCCGTGCTTTTCCGTAATGAATTGCCGGAAAAACCCCAGGGGCACTTTGTATTCCAGATCATCCTTGGCCAGAAAATGGAGCAGAACCGGATAATCCTCCACCCGGCGATGGACAAAATGGCGCAAATCCTGGGCCAGTTCCTTTTTGCCGTAGACGGGGCGGAAATCCAGGAAAATGGTGAGTTTGCGCACTATTTCCGGTACCGGCTGAGCGATCCAGCTGGTGACATCCAGGTACCACTGGCGCAGGGGTTTGGTCCACTCCGGATTGGAGGCCATGACATTGCCCTTGCAGCGGGCAAAGCCACAGGCGACCAGGCCATTGACGATTTTCTCCCCCAGGGTAAGAAAATAGTTCTGAGCTTCCTCGGCCAGGTTGGCCGGGACATCGGCATAGATAATGCCATTATCCTGGTCAGTGCGCAGGACCTGTTCCTTGCGGCCGCCACTGCCCATGGTGATAAAACAGTAAGGGACAGGAGGGGTACCCAGACCGGCCTGGACCATTTCCTCTTCCGCCAGCTGAATGACTTTGGCGGTGAGCCGGTCATAGAACTCACTCATAACCACGAAGATTTCTTCAATAGGGGCATTTTCAGCCAGCAAACCCACCAGTACCTGATCCACTTCCCGGGTGGCCTGGACCAGATCGTCCAGGTTGCGGGAGGTTTCAATGGTATCGACAGTAGTGAGGGCGCCGGAGCTGCGGGCCCGAATCAGATCCCGCATGGAGATAATCCCGAAAAGATGGCCCTGGTCTACCACAGCCAGATATTTGACTTTATTTTTGACCATGGCCAGCAAGGCCTCGGAATAAAAAGCATCAGGAGGCAGGGAAACCAGCTGGGTGTTCATTACCATATCGGCGGTAATATCCCCGGTTTGCGGACAGCCCTGGGCCAGCACTTTAGCTACCAGGTCCCGGTCGGTGACGATTCCCACCGGCCGCTCCTGACCATCCACCACGACCAGAGCCCCGATATTGCGCTCCGCCATGAGCTGAGCTACTTCGGTGACGGTCTGGTTGGCGCGGCAGGTCAGAACCGGGCTGGTCATGATTTCCGACAGCCGCTTGCGAAAAGGCTGGGTTTCCAGGTTGCCGGCCAGATAACTCTGTTCGGCAACCACTTCTTCATAAATTACCCGCATCCGCTCTAAAAGGGTTTGGGTAAAATAACCGGCGAATTTAGGATAGTTTTCCAGCAGACTTTCAAAAACTTCCCGGGGCATAAGCAAGCAGATACAATCCTCTACTGCTCGCACAGAACCGGGATAGGGCTTGTCATTGAACAGGACCGTTTCCCCGAAGAAATCCCGGGGCTGACGCAGTCCTACCACGTTGTCTTCTCCTTTTTCGTTGGTCAGGACTACTTCGGCCAGGCCATTGGTAAGAATATAGAGGACAGCGCGGGAGGGTTCACCCTGTCGGAAGATATAGGTGCCTTTGGGATAAAGCCGGGATTCGCATTTGACTAAAGCTGCCTGCAATGCTTCCGGGGGCAGCAAGCTAAAGGGTTGAGCTTCGTGCAAGATAGAAAGGTATCCCATCGGCGCCTCCTCCTTCCTCTTTCTTAGTTTCAATATAAAGGGAGGACGGAGTGGACGGCAAGAAATTTGCGGTGAAGGGGAGAGAAATGCAGGCGGAAGGTCGAAAACAGCCGTTTCCCGCCGGGGAAACGGCTGTCCTTCTTCCTGAATGGTGACTCAGACGTAGTTAAGCAGTCCACCCGCCAGCAGGATGGCCCGCTGGCGGGGGGTAAGGTCTACCAGCAAGGGGATGGTCAAATTTTTATTTTCCACGATCAGATTTATTTCTTCGGCTCCGGCGCCAATCCGCTCAACCAGTTCGGGCAAGCGGATAATATCCCCCTGTTCAATAGCCTCATAGTCTTCTGCCCGGGCAAAAGTCAGGGGCAGGATGCCGAAATTGATCAGATTGGCCCGATGGATACGGGCGAAGGACTGGGCAATCACTGCCCGTACTCCCAGGTACATGGGGGCGAGAGCGGCATGCTCCCGGCTGGAGCCCTGGCCATAGTTCTGGCCGCCCACCACAACGCCACCGCCTTTAGCCAGGGCCCGGGCGGGAAATTCGGGATCCACCTGGTGGAAGACATACTGGCTGATGGCCGGGATATTGGAACGCAAAGGCAGGATTTTGGAGCCGGCCGGCATGATGTGGTCGGTTGTGATGTTATCCCCTACCTTCAACAAGACCTCACCGCGGTATTCAGCAGGCAGCGGCTGGCCTTTGGGCAGGGGCTTAATATTGGGGCCCCGCCGTACCTCAACGGTTTCCGGCGCCGCTGCCGGGGGGATGATCATGCTGTCATCCAGCAGGAACTTTTCCGGTAAGGTCACTTCCGGATATGCGCCCAGTTCCCGTGGGTCAGTTAATTGGCCGGTCAGGGCGGCAGCAGCGGCTACTTCCGGACTGGCCAGATAGACCTGGGCATCTTTGGTGCCACTGCGCCCTTCAAAGTTACGGTTAAAGGTGCGCACTGATACGCCTGCAGAAGGAGGAGCCTGGCCCATGCCGATACAGGGCCCGCAGGTGCATTCCAGCAGGCGCACTCCGGCGCTGAGCAGGTCAGCCAGGGCGCCATTCTGGGCCAGCATAGTCAGCACTTGCCTGGAACCAGGACTGATTACCAGACTGGTGCGGGGATGGATCTTCTTACCCCGCAGGATAGCAGCCACCCGCATCAGGTCTACGTAAGAGGAATTGGTACAGGAACCGATGGCCACCTGGTCCACCGGGAGACCAGCTATTTCCCGCACCGGAACTACTTTATCCGGGCTGTGGGGACAGGCGATCAGGGGTTCCAGGGCAGAAAGGTCAATAGTCAATTCCTCATCATAGACCGCATCGGGATCAGCGCTCAGGGGTACCCAGTCCTCCTCCCGGCCCTGGGCGGCCAGGAAGGCCCGGGTGATTTCATCACTGGGGAAGATGGAAGTGGTGGCCCCCAGTTCGGCTCCCATATTGGTGATGGTGGCCCGTTCCGGTACCGTCAGGGTTGCTACCCCCGGGCCGGTATATTCCAGAATCCTGCCCACTCCGCCTTTGACGGAGAGACGGCGCAGCACTTCGAGAATGACATCCTTGGCACTGACCCAGGGGGAAAGGCGGCCCAGCAGCTCGACTTTGACCACTTTGGGCATAGTCAGATAAAAAGGTTTGCCCGCCATGGCCACCGCTACATCCAGGCCTCCGGCCCCGATGGCCAGCATGCCGATGCCCCCGCCGGTGGGGGTATGGCTGTCAGAACCCAGCAGGGTTTTGCCGGGTTTGCCAAAACGCTCTAAATGAACCTGGTGGCAGATACCATTGCCGGGACGGGAAAAATAAATACCATGTTTGGCGGCAATGGTCTGCAAAAACAGATGGTCATCGGCATTTTCGAACCCGGTTTGCAGGGTGTTGTGGTCCACATAACTTACGGACAGCTCGGTTTTGACCCGGGGCACGCCCATGGCTTCAAATTGCAAGTAGGCCATGGTACCGGTAGCATCCTGGGTCAGGGTCTGGTCGATTTTGATGGCTATTTCCTGGCCAGGCACCATTTGGCCTTCCACCAAATGGGCGGCGATGATTTTTTGAGTCAGATTCATGCCCATCTTGCCACACCTCCGTTTTATCTAAGGAAAAGGGTAACATAAAGAAAAGCCCGGTGTCTATAACACCGGGAAAAGTATACAATATATCGCTTGTGCTTTTAAACTTTGCCAGGAGGTGCCTGCAGACTGACGGTAAATTTATGACCAGCCTGATCCTCGTAGAGGACTTTATCCACCTGCTGGTCTCTGGGAATCTCAAACAGCAGGAGACCACCACCGCGGTAATGGGGCGGCAGGTCCATGGCTTTGAAGGCCCCTTTGCCGGTAATGGCAGTGCGGGCTTCCGAATACTGATAGCTCTTGCCGTCTTCGGTGATGATGGTAACGAATTCCGGCTTGATGTTCAGGTCCTGGTCGCTGTCATTGGTAATAGCGGTAAAAAGGCCAATTACCACTTTGCCTTCCTCAGCGGGCATCAGCTCAGGACTGAAATATTTGGGCTTCTGGCTCACTTCCAGGGTAAGGGGGCCCTGCACCAGTTTAATATGACCGGATTTTTCTTCCCTGTTGCTGGCATGAGGCGGCACCTGCGGCTGAGTGCTGGCACAGCCCCCGAGAAGCAGTGCAGCTGCCAGGAAGGAAAGGAGAAGGATTTTTTTCACAAACTTTCACCTGCCGTGTTAGATTTATACCCTCACTAGTATTCCACGCCCGATTATTTTTTCCTGCTGGCGGGAAAAATATTGACAAAGGAGGGTGATTGCCATGAGCGACTGGCAGGTGGATTTACGGAATCTCCACGGTCAGAAAAAAGTGGAACGGGTCAAAGAAGTAGTCAGCCAGGTGGGGCCGGTGGACACCCTGAATATTGTCTTTGACCGGGTAGACCCGGTCTTCACCGATGAAGTGGTGGATATCCTGGAGGAAAACGGTTTCGCCTGGCAACCCAAAGGCAGTGAAGAGGGGTATTATATTCAGGCCAGAAGGCTGCACTAGCTTATTCTGGCAAAAGGGGACAGCTGGCAATACATATTCCGCAGCGTTTACCGGCGTTCACTACGAAAATGTAGTGGGCGCATTTTTCTTTATTGATGGTCCAGCCGGTGGTCGGATTATACTGGCCTTCCCAGCCCTGCAGGGCCCCGGCCGGGCACTGCCGGACACAGGCCTGGCACTGACTGCAAAGGTCGGGTCGGGCCGGGTTAGCCACCTGAAGCGGAGTATAAGGGGCAGAGGTAATCACCGCTGCCCAGCGCTGGGCCGGGCCATAGGCAGGGGTCAGAATCAGGTTGTTGAGGCCGAAAAAGCCCAGACCGGCCAGGACGGCAGCGTGTTTAAGGGAAAAATCCGCCTTCAGACGCCCATAATCGCCGATGGCTGCTTCTGAGCTGATGGGCAGGGCCTGGTGGCCCAGTTGCTGGAGTTGCCGGGCCAGCTGATAGGCAGCGTGAGTCAGATGCCGGTTGGCCATTTCGAATTCTACCATGTACTGGTTGCGGGTTTTCGGCAGATAGCGAATTGGTGTCGGATTCAGACTTCGAGCGATTACAATAACCTGCTGCGAGGTAGGCAACAGGTCCTGGGGTTTAAAACCCGGGGGAGCCTGGTCAAAGGCGGAGACAGGGGCAGTACCGTAAAGGTCCACGTCCAGGCGGGACAGGAGTTGCTCTAAGTCCATACTTATCACCTCTGCACAGGGTTTTTAATTAATTTTAAGCCAGCCCCTCTCGTATGGGCAATCTTCCTGCTCTCAAATGTGTTATAATGGGGCTGGGAGGTACTGTAACAGTTATAAGAAACTATACTATAATTGATTGTACCTAACTATTTTACTACTATAAAAGTATGGAACTATTATCCATTGGAGAAGCAGCAAAGTCCGGCAGGGTTTCGGGGAGCTGATCAGGAATGCCAGAGAAACACGAGAAGAACAAATTTAGCATAACTG
>NZ_BDLR01000089.1:0-4488 GCF_002049395.1 Carboxydocella sp. JDF658
GACCAACCGGGAAGGATTGCCTTCCCGCCATGCCGGCCGCGGGGGCATGGGGGCAGTGATGGGCAGCAAGGGGCTGAAGGCCATTGTGCTGGTGGGCAAGGATGGCGTTTCCCGGCCTGCCGCTCAGCCGGAGCAATTTACTGCTGCCATGCGGGCCTGGTCGGAAGGGCTGATCAAGGGCAAAAAAGCCCTGACCCGGTTTGGTACTGCCATGCTGGTTAATGTCATCAATGGGATCGGCGGGTTACCCACCCGCAATTACCGACAGGGACGGTTTGAACTGGCGGAAAAACTGTCCGGAGAGGAACTGGAGGCCAGGGCTACCGCCCGGGGTGGCCGCACAGCTCATGCCTGTCACCGGGGCTGTGTTATCCGCTGTTCCAACATCTATCATGATGAACAGGGCCAGTATCTCACTTCCGCACTGGAATATGAAACCCTCTGTCTCCTGGGGTCCAACCTGGGGATTGGAGATATTGATGCTGTTGCCCGTTTTGACCGGCTCTGTGATGACCTGGGCATGGATACCATGGAAACAGGCGCTGCTCTGGGGGTAGCCATGGAAGGCGGTCTGCTTGCCTTCGGTGATACTGCCGGGGTGGAGGAATTGCTGAAAGAAGTGGGGGCCGGGACAGTGCGGGGCCGTCTGCTGGGACAGGGAGCGGCTACCGTTGGCAAGGTGCTGGGGGTAAAAAGGGTACCTGCAGTCAAGGGCCAGAGCCTCTCTGCCTATGATCCGCGGGCCCTCAAGGGAACAGGTGTAACCTATGCTACCTCGCCCATGGGAGCGGATCATACTGCCGGGAACTGTTTGCCAGGCCGGGGTGGTCTGGATACAAAGCAAGCTGCTGGCCAGGTGGACTTAAGCCGGCAGCTGCAGATAATCAGTGCTGCCTGTGATGCTCTCGGAGTATGTATTTTTGTTGGTCCCACGCCGGATAACGTGGGTCCCCTGGCCCAGCAACTTACCTACTTCAATGGCAACAATTGGCAGGAGCGGGATTTGCTGGAGCTGGGCAAAGAGGTACTGGCCATGGAACTGGAATTCAACCGCCAGGCCGGCTTCGGACCGGAGGATGATGACCTGCCCGCCTTTTTCCGGGAAGAAGTTTTGCCGGAAACGGGTACAGTTTTTGATTTGCCTCAATCCCAGCTGGCAGAGGTGTTTAGTGATTTTTTTCGTCCCGGGGGCAGCGGATGAGAAAATAATGCAAGGTGGAAAGAAGTTGCTTCCGGTAATCGGGGGGAGAATCCCCCCTTTTTTTGTGGGAAAAAGAAAAAAACTGTAGTATAATAAAAATTAAAAGGAAAAAAACCTTGTAAGTAGAATATACAGTTTAATATCCTGAAGCATATTGAGGTGAGGGCATGCGAGTTGGACAGGCAATTGCCATTGGATTAGGAATTACCCTGCTGGAAACCCTCTTCCTCCTGGCTGGATTTAACAGCAACCTCTGGTTAACCGGTGGTTTTCTGGCGATAATAAACGGAGTCGGAGCCTACATCGCTCTGGATTATGCCGCCAGGCGCAGGGTTGTGACAGTACGGTTGGATGACCAGCCGGTGGACCCTACACTGCAAATCGCCAATGAAACCCTGCCGGTCTTGCGCCGGGGGCTGAATGAGGAAACGGCCCGCAAGACGGCGGAAATTATTCAGAAGATCTCTGATGTAGCCGCTGTGGCCATTACCGACCGGGAAAAGGTGCTGGCCTATGTGGGAGCCGGGTGTGAACGACATCAGCCGGGACGTTTGATTTTGACCCATGCCACCAAACAGGTGATTGCTACAGGTGAACTAAAAATCGTAGAGAACAAGGAGAATTTGCGCTGCCCGGTCAAGGATTGTGACTGTCCCCTGGAAGCAGCGGTTATCGCCCCTTTGAAATGCCAGGGGAAAGTGGTGGGATGTGTCAAGCTCTACCAGACCAAACAGGGCAAAATTCCGCCCCATGTCATCAAACTGGCAGTGGGGATTGCCCAGCTTCTGGCGGTACAGATGGAACTGGCGGAGCTGGACAGGCAAGCCCAGCTGGTGACCAGTGCCGAGCTTCAGGCACTGCATGCCCAGATTAACCCCCATTTTCTTTTTAATACTCTTAATACTATCATTATGTTCAGCCGTACCAATCCCGAAACAGCCCGGCGCCTATTAATCCGCCTGGCCGCTTTTTTCCGCCATGCCTTGAAAAAACATCAAATGTTCAATACTTTAGAAGAAGAGCTGGAATATGTCAATACCTATCTGGTTCTGGAGAAAGCGCGTTTCAGGGAAAAGTTAAAAATCCTGCGGGATATTGACCCCGAGTTATTGCAGTATCAGGTGCCGGTGTTGACCATCCAGCCGCTAGTGGAAAATGCCATCAAGCATGGCATTACACCCAAAATGGGCAAAGGAGCAGTGCAGATTTCTGCCCGAAAGGTGGATGGTGAGCTGGAAATCGTGATCCGGGATGATGGAGTGGGCATACCCAGGGAAAAACTGCCCCTGGTTCTGACCCCTGGTTATGGCTCTGGCAACGGGGTAGGTTTGTCCAATGTCCATGAACGCCTGAAAGGCCTGTTTGGGGAAGACCACGGCCTGAAGATAGTCAGCGAAGAGGGCAAAGGCACTACTGTTACGGTACGGGTACCCTTACTGAAAGAGAAACATGTGGGAGGGGAAAGGCATGAAGTTGAAGGCTTTAATCGTAGATGATGAATATCCGGCCCGGAAAGAGCTGCGTTTTCTCTTGCAGCAGTTTGATAATGTCGAGGTGGTAGGGGAGGCAACCAATGCTCAGGAGGCTATGACTCTGATTAAGGCCCTGGATTACTCCATTTTGTTCCTGGATATTGAAATGCCTGGCATGAACGGCCTGGAGCTGGGGGCCCGAATTCGGGAATTGCCCAAACCCCCCAAAATCATTTTTGTTACTGCCTATGATGAATACGCAGTTAAGGCTTTTGATGTCGAGGCCATTGATTATCTGCTCAAACCCATTGATGAAAAGCGGCTGGCCCGGGCTATTGCCAAAGTGGAAAAAGCCATCTTGCAACAGCAGCAAAAAGCAGATGAAGCCGGAGCGGAAGAAAGGGGTGCTGATGATGGACCAGCTTTAGGTCCGGTGCCCGGCAATATCAAAATTGACCGCATTCCGGCGGAAAAACAGGGTAAAACGGTGCTGGTCAATGAAGCGGATATCATTTATGCTTTTACAGAACAGGACTATGTTTATATTAAAACCTTTTCGGACAGACTTTTTACCAGATACACCCTGAAGGAACTGGAAAAACGCCTCAATCCCCAGGTCTTTTTCCGCACTCATCGTTGTTATATTGTCAATTTGCATAAAGTCAGGGAAATTGTGCCATTCTTCAATGGCACCTATACCTTGATCGTAGAAGACCAGGAAAAAAGCGAGGTTCCCGTCAGCCGGGCCAATGCCAAAAAACTGAAGAAAATTCTCGGCATGTAGGTTTGAACAGCTTACCCCCAGCAGATGCGCTGGGGGTCGGCTTTTGCGGAGGTGGGAAAGTGATTGTCGGCATCGGTACCGATATCATTGCCATAGAGCGCATCAGGCGGGCAGAAGAAAAAAGCGGTGGCCGCTTTAGCCAGCGGGTGCTGACGGCCGCTGAAAAAAGGATTTATGAAGGACGGCGGGATAGGATGGCTGTACTGGCAGCTCGTTTTGCTGCCAAAGAGGCGGTGGCCAAGGCGCTGGGGACAGGCCTGGGAGTGGTCTCCTGGCAGGATATCGAGATAGGGCGTAGCGAAACAGGCCGTCCGGTGGTGAGACTGACCGGGGAGGCGGAGCAGCAGGCCCGCCGCCTGGGCATAGGGGAGATTCAGCTTTCCCTATCCCACTGTCAGGACTATGCGGTCGCTTTTGCTCTGGCTCTAAGGAAACCAGGAGGTGTTTGAAATGCTGGTTTTGAAACCGGAGGAGATGAGACAGCTGGATCAGCTGGCGATAAAGAAGCTGGGCATTCCTGGAGCAGTGTTGATGGAAAATGCCGGAGTCCAGGTGGTACAGGCTGTGGAAAAATTGCTGGGGGAATTACGGGGCAAAAGGGCTACCATTCTGGTGGGCAAAGGCAATAATGGTGGGGATGGACTGGTAGTGGCCCGCCATCTGCTCAACCGGGGTATGGAGGTCAAAACCTTGCTTCTGGCAGCTCCTGAGGAAATCCGGGGCGATGCCCGCCTCAACCTGGAGATATTACATAACCTGGGTTACAAAGTCCATTATGCCGGGCAGCCGTCCAGTCTCAATACCGTCAAGGTTGCCCTGCTCTATACCGATATCATTATTGATGCCATTTATGGTACCGGTTTTCAGGGCTCGGTGCCGGAATATATAGGTCAGGTTATTAACCTGGTCAATGACAGCGGGAAGCCGATTGTGGCGGTGGATATTCCTTCCGGGGTAGAAGGAGCCAGTGGGCATGTTCACGGTCCGGCGATCAAGGCTACTGCTACCGTCACCATGGCCTATCCGAAAGT
>NZ_BDLR01000090.1:0-7964 GCF_002049395.1 Carboxydocella sp. JDF658
GCGGTTCCAGCCTGATAACCCTGGTGTTATTTAAAGTAGTACCTACCAGTACTCCCCTGTTGAGCAGGGCCTGGATCAGATACCCCCCAAACCCTTCATCTACCAGCTCCAGTCCCAGCATTAGCCCTAAGCCCCTTACCTCTTTAATGATCTGTGCAAATCCTGCTGTCAACTGTAACAAGTTTGTTTTTAACCTTTGACCTAATACTGCCGCGCTCTCTACCAGTCCTTCTTCTTCAATAACCTGCAGAGTGGCTATCCCTGCAACACAGGCCAGAGGATTCCCCCCGAAAGTCGAAGTATGAATTAAAGGATTTTCCTCAAATATCTGCCAGATTTCTTCCCGGGCCAGAATGGCTCCTGCTGGTAATACCCCACCCCCCAGGGCTTTGGCACTGGTGATCAAATCCGGCAGGACACCAGCCTGCTCAAATGCCCAGAAGGTTCCAGTTCTTCCCAATCCAGTCTGTACCTCATCTATGATTAAAAGGGCTCCCTGGCTCCGACAGTGACTTGCCAGTTCCCGCAAATACCAGAAGTCTGCTACCCTCATTCCCCCTTCGCCCTGGACTATCTCCAGCACTACCGCCGCTGTTTTTCTGTCAATGACCTCAACGGCTCTGGCCAGGTCATTAAATGGTATATGGTAAACTTCCGGCAGTAAAGGCATACAGGGCTCCCGGTAGATATCCCGCCCGGTTACACTTAAGGCCCCCAGGGTCTTACCATGAAATCCATTTTGCATCGCCACAATCTTCTTTCTACCTGTTGCCAGCCGGGCTATTTTCAAAGCTCCCTCAATAGCTTCAGCCCCGGAATTACAAAAGAAGACTTTGTTCAGGACCGGCGGAAGAGTGGCACAGATTTTTTCTGCCAATAAAGCTGCTGGTTCGTGACAGAACATTTTGCTTCCCAGCGGCAAACGCTCCATCTGTTCTTTAACAGCTGCTATTACCCTGGGATGACAGTGACCAAGAGAAAAAACTCCATATCCGCCGAGAAAATCCAGAAAGGCCCGGTTATCCTCGGTAAAAATCCAACAGCCCCTGGCTGCCTTTTCTACCAGATCCAAACCTAGCAAGCGCTGTAAGCGGGTTAAGGATGGATTCAAATGTTTTTCATAAAGCTCAATAACTCTGGACATAAAAAATACCCCCCTGTCTCTGTTAACAGCTATATGAGACAGGGGAGTGATAAATTCCTAATCTATATGCCATTTGCGAATTTCACATTTTACATCATAATAGGGAATCCCGCCCCCTAAATCAGGAGCGAAAGCGGGGGTAAGCCAGTTTACTCCTCCCCCATCCTTGAGCCACCAGCCTTCGGGCAAAAGGGCTATACCGGTCGGAACCCTTTCCGTCAGGGAAACCCTGGCTACCAGTTGACCATAACCGGTCTCAATAATAACCTGATCGTAATTGCGCACATACCGTTTTTGGGCTTCAGCAGGATTAATCTCTACCAGTGGCAGAGATGCCTCCTGAGCATCCTCTCTCTCCCGAAAGAACTGGGAGTGTAACTGCCCTTTGGGATGGGGAGTAAGCAGGACCAGTGGAAATTCCTCCGGATCCTGATAATACCGGGGAGATTGCCATTCTTCGTTAATCAGATTCATCTTGCCATTTGCGGTAGCGAATTTCCGCTCCGCCCAGGCTACCTGCGGCATAACCGGACATATACAGGCACCTTCGGAAATCAATTTATCCCAGGTAATTCCATAAGGCCGGAGTGGCTCCAGTAACCAGTGAATCCACTCCATTGCTGTTCTTTCACCAAAAACAGAGAGTTTGTTCAGCCGACGGGCCAGTTCTGTCCAGATTTCCACCTCATCTTTTACAGTATCAGGAGGTGAGATAAGAGCCGGCACTGCGCCGATATAATCCCCCCAGGAAGTGGCGATCACATCAGGCGTTTCTAGAAATCCGGCTACCGGTAAAACCAGGTCAGCTTGCTCTGCTGTATCGGTTAATTGCAAATCCATTACTACTTTAAAAGGAACCTGCCGCCAGGCCCTCAGCACTTCACTGGTATTGGGCAGCTGGCAAACCGGATTGGTCCTGGCTACTGATATAACCTGAATAGGGGGCTGAGCAGATAATATCTCCTGGGCCAGGGTAGGGAAGGAAAACTCCCGCACTTCTGCAAAGATATTTTCCCCTTTAATGTCATTCAGCAACCCCTGCCAGTACTGATGGGCATAATTAGCCCCTCCACCACTGATACCGATATTGCCAGACAAACCACAGAGAGCATCAATATAGCGAACCGTCTGACCGCCATTGGCATAACGCTGTAAACCATAACCAAAAAATGTGGCTACCGGTCGGCCTCTACCATAAATACGAGCCAGTTCCCGCACCAGCTCCGCCGGTACCCCTGTTACTTCCTGGGTACGCTCTGGTGTCCAGTTGACTGCTACCTTTGCCAGTCCTTCAAACCCATTAACGCGTTGAGCCACAAATTCAGCATCATACCAGCCTTCAGACAGTAAAACATGGAGTGCCCCTAATGCCAGAGCGCCATCGGTTCCAGGCCTGGGTTGAAGTAATAGGTCAGCCAGATCGGCAGTTAAAGTTTTGACAGGATTAATAACAACAATCCTGGCTCCACCTTGCTGAGCCTCTTTTAAAATCGGAATCAGGTGAATGTTGGTAAAAGCCGGGTCCCGACCCCAGAGCACAATATGTCTACTCTGGCAGCAATCCAGCCAGGGGTGGGAATAAAGGGCTCCAAAATCCTCCTTCTGGGCCTGATAACCACTGCCCCAGCACATACTACCAGTGGGTACAGTATAACCTCCTAAGGCCCGAAAAAATCTGTGTTCCAGATTTTTCAGGCGCCCATTGTGGCCATAATCATTTATATGCAACAAAGAAGTAGGCCCATAATCGGATTGAGCCTGCTCGATTTTTTCTGCCCAGAGGGCAAGAGCGGACTCCCAGTCGATTTTCTTGAAACCTTTTTTTGATTTTATTAATGGGTACAAAAGGCGGTCCGGGCTAAAATGCCTTTTAATAGCCTTTTGCCCTTTGCTACAGATAAATCCCCTGGTAATAGGATGAGCCGGATCCCCTTTAAAATTATTGATTTTGCCATCAATTATCTCCACCAGTATCCCGCAACTGTCAAAACAGTTGAGCGGACAGGTAGTACGATACCATGCCATCTTAATCCTCCTAAGGCCGTCGCTGCTGACGCAGCAGTTCTTCCTGTTGACTCACAAAATAGTCCATCAGTATGCGATAAATTTTTTCTGCCACTTCCGGGGAAAACTGCTGTAAGCTGGCCTGTAACTTGACCCGTTCCAGCACCCGCTGCTCCCGGCGCAAGTCACGAATTTTTCGATTGTGCCCTTTTATCAGACCAATCTCCCGGGCCAGTTTCAATCTGCGCCCAAGCAACTCAATGATAGCTTCATCCACTTTATCAATTTCTCTGCGCAATTCCTCCAGACGGCGCTCATTCATCTTCTCCACCCCCTGGAGCAGCCGGATAGCAGCCAAGCATTTTCACCCAGGCTGCTCGACCCATTAATTCTATTAGCCCCTGGGAAACCGGGCCTGGTTCCAGACTACAGCCTTCAATATCCACCAGAAAAATATATTCCCCCAGTTTGCGCTTGGCCGGCCGGGACTCAATTTTGCACAAATTCAAACCCTGCCTGGCCAACGGCTCAAGAGCTCGATATAATGCCCCTGGTTCATGCGGGGTCCCGAAAGCTATGGAAGTTTTCCACTTTTCCCCCGGCTGAGGTCTTAAACTCTGACTTCCTTTTCCCAGCACCAGGAAGCGGGTAGCGTTATTCTTATTATCCTGGAGATCTTCCGCCAGTGCTTCCAGACCATAGGCAGCCCCTGCTACCGGCGCCGCAATAGCTGCCAGACTTTCTTCTGATTTTGCCACTTTCGCACAGGCTTCACTGGTACTGGTAGTTAGCACCTTAATCGCCTGGGGAAGGCGGCGATTAAGCCAGCCCTGACATTGGGCCAGGGCCTGATGATGAGAAAGTACAGCGGAAATTTGGTCTAGTCTGGTGCCAGGCTTACCCCAGAGCCAGTGCCGGACAGCCAGAACTTCTTCATCCTGGATTTGCACCCCATCCTGCCATAAAAGAAAATCCAGGGTAGTAGATAAAGAACCTTCCTGGGAATTTTCCACCGGTACAATCGCCAGTTCCACCTGATCCTGTACCAGAGCTTTCATTACCCGGGCAAGGTCTGGAAAATAAAAGAATTGAAAATTCAGATGCCGGCGCCTGGCGTATTGTTCGGCAGCCATTTGTGAAAATGTACCTTCTGGACCTAGAACCCCTACTCGCATTTTTTCTCCTCCTAACCTACCGTCCTGCCAACCTGCAGACTGAATAATGATAAGAAAAAGCTTCTCACCAAAAGTGGCGAGAAGCTATTTAATTAGTATATATTTTATCAACAGTTTTTTTCAGCTGTCAAGCTAATTACATCATATCATCCATGCCGCCAGGCATTGCCGGGGTATCCTTTTTCTCCGGCTTTTCCGCAACTACAGCTTCAGTGGTCAGCAACAGAGCGGAAATGGAAGCAGCATTTTGTAACGCGCTTCTGGTAACCTTTGCCGGGTCAACAATACCCGCCGCAATCATATCCATGTATTCCAGGGTAGCAGCGTTGAAGCCGATACCAACTTCGCTGGCCTTGACTTTTTCTACAACTACAGAACCTTCTACCCCGGCATTATTGGCAATCTGACGGAGCGGTTCCTCCAGAGCCCGCTTGATGATTTGAACTCCGGTGTATTCATCCCCTTCTGCCTGAACAGCATCCAGGGCCGGAATGATATTGATGAAGCAGGTACCGCCACCAGGAACGATCCCTTCTTCCACAGCGGCCCGGGTAGCATTGAGAGCATCTTCAATACGCAGTTTCTTCTCCTTCATTTCGGTTTCAGTAGCAGCACCGACTTTGATAACTGCTACGCCGCCAGCCAGTTTGGCCAGACGCTCTTGCAGCTTTTCCTTATCATATTCGGAAGTAGCCTCTTCATACTGCTTCTTAATCTGGGCAATCCGGCCTTTGATTGCATCAGCAGAGCCAGCACCATCAACAATGATGGTTTCTTCCTTCTTGACCCGTACCTGACGAGCCCGGCCCAGCATATCCAGGGTAACGCTATCCAGCTTGCGGCCCAGCTCTTCAGAAATCACCTGGCCACCAGTCAGGATAGCAATATCTTCCAGCATGGCCTTGCGCCGATCGCCAAAAGCAGGAGCCTTAACAGCTACACAGTTGAGAACACCGCGCAGCTTGTTGACCACAATCGTAGCCAGGGCTTCCCCTTCCATATCCTCAGCCACAATCAACAGCGGTTTGCCGGTACGGATAACAGCTTCCAGCACAGGCAAAATATCCTTAATCGCAGAAATCTTCTTATCGGTAATCAGGATATAGGGATCTTCCAGCACGGCTTCCATTTTCTCTGTGTCGGTTACCATGTAGGCAGAGATGTAACCTCTGTCAAAGTTCATCCCTTCGACAACTTCCAGAGAAGTGCCCATGCTCTTGGATTCTTCAACGGTAATAACTCCGTCTTTACCTACTTTTTCCATAGCATCAGCGATGAGGCGACCAATTTCTTCATCAGCAGAAGAAATGGTTGCTACTTGAGCGATGGCTTCCTTGCCTTCAATGGGCTTAGCCAGTTTCTTGATTTCTGCAACAGCGGCATCAACAGCTTTTTCAATTCCCCGCTTCAACAGGATAGGGTTAGCGCCAGCAGCAACGTTTTTCATCCCTTCCCGGATAATGGCTTGAGCCAATACGGTAGCAGTGGTAGTACCGTCGCCAGCTACATCATTGGTTTTGCTGGCTACTTCTTTTACCAGCTGGGCCCCCATGTTTTCAAAGGGATCCTTCAATTCGATTTCCTTGGCAATGGTTACGCCATCGTTAGTGATCAAGGGAGAACCAAATTTCCGTTCCAGCACCACATTACGGCCGCGTGGACCGAGAGTGACTTTTACAGCATCAGCCAGGGTGTTCACGCCTCTTTCCAGAGCCTTTCTGGCATCAGAATTGAAAACGATCATTTTTGCTGCCATCTGATTATCCCCTCCTCGTAAATATTAGAGAATAGCCAGAATATCTCTTTCATTGACAATCAAGTATTCTTCGCCATCAACTTTGACTTCAGTACCAGCGTATTTGGAGAAGATTACCTTGTCCCCAACTTTAACCTCCAGTTCTACTCGCTGGCCGTTATCCAAAATCCGACCACTGCCAACAGCCACCACTTCTCCCTGTTGCGGCTTCTCTTTAGCGGTGTCCGGCAACACAATCCCGCTTTCTGTTCTTTGTTCTTGTTCAATCAGTTTCAGAACAACCCGATCACCTAAGGGTTTCAGCATATATGTTACCCCTCCTTATGTATTATTTTTGTTAGCACTCATCAACATCGAGTGCTAACACACAGCTATATTATAGCACTACAGGAAAAAAATAATGCAAGATTGGAAATTTTTCATTATCCGTTTTTGTTTTTCAATATATTAAAATATCTCGCTCAATCTATTATTTTCTATAAATTACAGACCAATTCTAATGCTGACAAAAAATAAAGCCCGGTAACAATTTACCGGGTTAGGTTTCACTATACTGGTCGGAGCGACTGGACTTGAACCAGCGACCTCCACCACCCCAAGATGGCGCTCTACCAAACTGAGCTACGCCCCGACTGACAAACCCTATTTTACTCAAGGAATAATTCGCTGTCAATCTTATTTCTTTAAAAATTTTCTTTTCTTATTTTGTCCCACTCATTTATTAGAATTTGTACCAAATTTTGATATACCTGAGCCAGGCCAAAATTTAATTTTTTACCGGCTTTTTTGGCTCTGGTCAAAAAACGGTCTTGCCATTTTTCGATTTCCCTTTCCCACTCCTGCCATTCTATTTCCAGTTGCTGAAAGTAATCATCATGATCAGAGCTTTTTCTGCTCTCCACTTGCTGCTGGGTCTTTAAAATTCTTCTGGTTAATTTATAAATATCTTCAAAAACCTCTTTTAGCTCTAGTACTCTGCTATAGTCTCCTGCCGCCCGATTCAATTCACCCTGGAGGCCATGATTGAGTTTTTCGGGAATTATCTTTAGCTGTTGTAAGGCCCTTTCCAGCTTCTCCAGCCTTTCCTGTTGATAGCTGTGATATTTTCGCTTTAATTCAGTATACTGAGCTGTTTCGTTTTTGAGAAAAGTTAGCAGATCCTCCGCCCTGATTCTAACTTCTTGCCCCGGCAAAACCATTGCAGGCAAGCGGCCACTGGCGATTAATTTTTCCACCTTTTCCCGATCAGTTTTTAAAACCTGGGCCACTTCCTGAACTGTTAATACCTTCAGCGGAGCCTGCTCTTGCATTGTCTATCCCCGCTTTCCCAGTACTCTCCTGTATACTTCCATGGTTTCCAGCGCAGTTTTATTCCAGCTGAATTCCCCTGCTCGCATTAATCCTTTCCTACCCAGCTCCTGGCGAAGATCTGCATCTGTTAACAATTTATACATTTTTTCTGCCAGTTCCATGGAATCAAAGGGATTAAACAACCATGCTCCTTCTCCCACTACTTCAGGAATTGAGGATGTATTAGCAGCAATAGTTGGAGTTCCGCAGGCCATTGCTTCTAGGGGTGGGAGACCAAAACCTTCATAGAATGAAGGATAGACAAACAGATTAGCCGCTGCATAAAGATAAGGTAAATCCTCTACCGGGGCAAATCCCGTCCAAATAACATCCTCTTCCAGCCCAAGGGCCTCGATTAATACTACCAGATCCCCATACTCCCTTACCTGTTTACCGACCAGTACCAGTTTGATTGGATAACCTACATCTTTTCGAATTTCTTTAAAAGCATTGATTAACCCTTTAACATTTTTCCGGGGGCTAAACCCGCCGATATAAAGAATGTACTGATCCTGTATGCCGTAGTGCTCACCGA
>NZ_BDLR01000090.1:7976-56356 GCF_002049395.1 Carboxydocella sp. JDF658
TTTTGCGGTACAGGCCGATAGATTGGCTCCGGTGCCTCGTAGGTAACTGTTATTTTTTCAGCAGGAACTTTCAAGATCCTGAGCAAATCCTGTTTTGAACACTCAGAAACAGTAATTATGTGGGCAGCTCTGGCTACAATCCCAGGCATTTCCTGCAAAAATACTTTTAGATAGCCTTTGCCAACCGTTTCCGGATAAATGTATGGTATCAGGTCATGGATGGTTACCACCATGGGACAACTATTGCCTTTGGGCAATCCAATTCCATTCTGCGGCACATGATATAAATCTATTTTTTCATCGGTAATACGTGCCGGAATATGCACTTCTTCCCAGAATTTATCCTTGTTTTTTTCAATGGAGTTAAAAATGGAATCACTGGCTATGTCCAGGTCCCGATATTCGTCCCCGGGCCAGAAAAAACGCCAGTTGAATTCCTGCCGATTTATTAAATATAGAGAGCGCAAGAGCTGGTAAGTATAAGTACCAATTCCCGTTCCCCGGTACCAGATGGCCGCACGGGCATCGATTCCGATCTTCACGGCTGTCACCTACCTCCTGGTTTTAGACAAATTTAGAGAGGATAACGGGCTGCCCTGGCAGCCCGTTAACTGCTATGATGTTTATGTTTTTTCATGCCATAGTGGGGTGGACAATGATGCATGGTCATCATCTGCATCATCATATACATATACATCATCTGCATCATACACATCATTGGGCACATCGAATGACCGTGCATCATCGGATGCATCATTGCATGGGACATCATGGGATGGTACATCATTGGATGATGCATCATAGGCATCATCGGCATCATCGGCATGCATTTATATTCGTCAGCCATACCCTGGCGACACATAGGCCTTCCTCCTCTCAACATGCTGGTGTTGTAATATATGACAACAGCGGTGTTAAGGTGAAATTCTGGCGAATAAATTTATAGTAACCAGCAGGGGGAGGCGATGTTATGTCCATCCGCTTTGGTACAGATGGTTGGCGCGGTGAAATCGGAATAGATTTTATCCTTGCCAATGTGCACCAGGCCATTATTGCTGTCGGAAACTTTTTTTTTCAAAAATACCGGCAAGGTGTGCTCTTGCTAATCGGTTATGATACCCGCTTCCAGGCCCAGCGTTTTGCACACTATTGTGCAGAACAGCTCTCCTGGCTTGGCCATCGGGTTTTATTAGCAAATAAGCCCATAACTACTCCTGTCCTTTCCCATGCTATCCGCCATCTACAGGCGGCAGGAGGGATTATGCTTACCGCCAGCCATAATCCACCCCAGTGGCTGGGAATAAAAATCAAGAATGAGTATGGCTCCTCAGCTCCAGCTAGCGACACAGCCTGGATTGAAACATTGATCGGAAAGGAAACCAAACCTTTCGCCAAAGGTTGCTGGCAAATAAAGGATTTTGATGAAGTATATCTGCAGGCTATACACAACAGGGTCGGAGCAGTTTTTATGAATCAGCCCGGACAAAAAGTGATTGTGGACTGTCTTTATGGTTCCGGCCAGGGCTATTTTCCCCGTTTGCTGGCAAATTATGGCTGGCAGGTAAAAGAAATTCATGCTGAAATTAATCCTGCTTTCGGTGGCTTGAATCCTGAACCCATTGCCGCCAACTTACGTGACTTACAAAAAGCTGTGCTACAGCAACAAACTGTGGGCCTTGCTCTTGATGGAGATGGCGATCGTCTCGGTGTTGTCATCGAAAGCGGAGAAATAATAACCGCTCAGGATATTTTTCTGCTGCTTCTCTATCATCTGGTAGAAAATAAACAAAAGTGCGGCAAAGTGATTAAAACTTTTTCTACTACTGCCAAAGTAGACCTGCTGGCCCGGCTATATAACCTGGAATTAATAGTAACACCTATTGGTTTTAAACACATTGCACCTCTATTGATTCAAGAGGAAAAAGTGGTGATTGGTGGCGAAGAAAGCGGCGGCTTTGGTTTTCCCGATTTCTTACCTGAACGGGATGGAATT
Organism: Carboxydocella sp. JDF658; assembly: GCF_002049395.1. Lineage (NCBI taxonomy): Bacteria > Bacillati > Bacillota > Clostridia > Eubacteriales > Clostridiales Family XVI. Incertae Sedis > Carboxydocella > Carboxydocella sp. JDF658. The sequence goes on from NZ_BDLR01000090.1 coordinate 9,970, forward strand.
TTTTCCGGTCTCAACCTGCTGGAATTGCAACTAATCAGCAGGGAAAGCTTACCTAATCTGCTAAACCAGTTAAAGCAAAAGCTTGGCCCCTGGCACTACCAGCGGCTTGATCTGGTTTGCAGTCCCGAACAACTGGAATGCTGGCATCATAAACTCAATACTATCCCCGCTAAAATCGGGGAAAAAATTAAGCGCCAGGAAAAAATGGATGGCATTAAGGTCCATTTTTCCAGCGGCGCCTGGCTGCTTTTTCGCTTCTCAGGTACTGAACCAGTTTTACGCCTCTATTGTGAAGGGGAAAACCCTGCCGAAGTCGATTATCTGCTTTCAGCAGCTCAGGATTGGCTTAACGATTAAGAAAAACTATCTGGTTAGTCTTAGGATTCCAATACATCAACCAGTAGCCCCAGCCATTTTTACCAGCTTCCCCCAGAGCAGGTTCAAAGGTACGATAAGGTGAAAATGCCCCCGTTTGGCTTAACGGGGGCTGTTCTCTTTTGCCCCAGATACCATGAGCCAGGTATTTGACTTCCCCCCGTTCATCCCAGATTACCCCAATTATTTGCCGGGGATGAGCCGCAGGATCAGGCAAAGGTAGCCAGACCGGCGGACTGGGCATTTTCCGGCTATAGGCAATGATTTTTCCTGGTCGTTTTGGTTTACTGCTCCTGTCCTCCTGACTGATAATAATTTGCTTAATCCTGGCTGGCCGGTCAAGATTAAGGTTGCCGATAATAAAATAACCACTCCAGCCCCACTCCTGCATGCGCTCTAGCCTGATTATCTTATCCTCATCTGTGATCACCCAGGCCCAGTAGCTATTTTTGTTGTTTCCCTGCTGGGCAGGATGACTCCATAACTGTATTTGATACCAGGACTGGTTTTCCATTTCCGACCACAAGGCCATACCCCATTGTTGATTTTCCTCGTGATAGAGCAAAAACTGTTGCATGTTTATCTATCCCCTCGGCACCCAGAGAACTGACCCGGCCAAGAGCTGACAACCAGGGTTGCGCTGTTTCAGAATTTCCTCCCCTACTCCGTAATGGCGGGCAATGGTTTCCCAGCTGTCTCCTTCTTTCACAAAATACATAGTCACTTTTGCTCTCCCTTTTGCCATTGCAATGGGTTTAGGTGCCTGCTTATTAGGAGTATAAATCTTGTTGACACTTATCTCTTTGTTTTCTTTAACTTCTTCTTTAACTTCCCAGATAGGAATCGTCCCTGTTCCTATTTGCTCACTGCATACCGGTTTTACTTCAACCCAATCCTTTAGCCAGGGAGCCATTTCGGTTAATTCCTCAACCCCTGTCTCTATGGATTCCTCGGCTGCAATCTGTTCTTCCGGCCATTTTAATTCCAGTGCCAGTTCAACCGACCACTCGATTCCTTCAGCTGCCAACCAGGCTTCATGGCTTTTTAACTCCATTTCCACATCCGGCTCTTTTTCATTTTCAGGCAAATCAAACTGAACTTGCCATGAGCCTGCTGTTTGTATACTGACAGTAAAAGGTTTTACCTCTGTCTCCTTGTCAAACATGAGGCCATCAGTATCATCGATTTCATCATTTTTTTCCCGTGGGCATTCCCCTTCTATTACAACCTCGACAATCCCGGCTACTGTCCATTTGTCTTCATCCCGGAAAATCTCTTTTATCTCCGGTTTTACCGCCATGGCCGTAATCCGTTCTAATGGAGTAGCATCATCCGATAATTGATAAATCCCCTGACAAACTACCTTCTCCATATCAACCCTCCTCAAATTTGTGCAGCTTTTTTCATTTCCTTCAGGAAGTTAAGCCGCTCTTTTTCCTGTTTCAAAACCGTTTTTATTCTTTTAATAAATTCTCTTTCCGTCCTGGGCAGTTGCTCAATATAGTAAGAAAACCCTAGCTGCCAGAAATCCTGCGGATATTGCCAGAAAGCCACCAGAATTTTTTGTTCTGCTTCTGTAAGGCCATTTAGTTCAGCATAATAGTTGAGAATTTTTTCAGCCGATCTGATTTTCCAGTGATTTTTCTTCATTACTCTGATAACCAAACTCCCAAAATCATGTAAGTGAAGATCATACAGGCAATAGTCAAAATCTATAATATGAGCTTTTCCCTGGTACAAGAGCAAATTATGATGAGCAAAATCATGATGGCAAAAAGTTCCTTTTGTTTTTTCCTTCTGACAATAAAGATAGTAGTCCGTTTCTTCCAGGCGGGAAATGGCCTCTTCCCCCTGAGCGATATAATATGCCAGATAATGCTTATACAACCGGTCAAACTCACTAAGTCTGTCTTTTTTTTGTAACTGTTGCTGAAAGTTCCTTAAATCATGTAATCGATTTTTAAAATAAGCTGGCCAGCGTCCCAAGTGAATCCGGCCAGGATAAGGATTATGAGGGTAAAAACCCTGTCCTGCCAAACGCAATGCAACCAAGAGATCGACAGCGGCCTTAATATGTTCCCATTTTTCATAACTTGCTTTTTTACCATTTAACCAGGGAACTGCAAACCAAATCCCACGCTGGTGGTCAGGTACCCAGCCCTTTCCCTCGATGGTCTGCTGAATAGGGGGGAAATATTCAAATCCTTTTTTCCTCAAGTGTTCACTGACCTGCCAGATAAAGCTAAACTCTTCTGGTGGATATTCAACCCATTTTATGCCCCAGATACCATGACGCTCGGTATGACAGCGCCAGATTCGCCGTATTTTTTCTACTCTGGTAACTTTGAAGCCATAGGCTTGAATTACATACTCAGGAATCACTGGCAATCCCCCCATTTAACAGCCACCACCTCTGATGCACCGCCGGGATTTTGACCGGCTGGGCTGGTAATACTGGGATATAATAAGAATTGCCAAAGAAATTGAATTTCTTAGTACCATCCTTTAAAATCAAACTGATTTGAAAAGTTGAAAAGGGCTGAAGAGATGCCGTACCTGCTGCATAATTAGAGGCCAGTGGTTTAACCCTTTCAGTATTAATTTTTAGTTCCTGAACAGACCAGGTAGAGGGCCATTCCGCCTGCCAGCCGTCCTGGTAAAAAATTAGCTGGAGTTTCTCTGATTTTCTTCCCCAGAAGATTACAGACCAGTACATAATGACCACCTCAAAAATAACGCCTGTATTCCGAATTTCTAACCAGTTTTACCATTTCTTTTACTTCCTGGTCTTTATCTTTGGGGCATATTAAAATCACATCATTTGTTGCAATCACGATCAGGTCTTTGATACCGATAGTGGCCAGCAGCTGGTTTTCTGTAACTAGAATACAGTTACTGGTATCAAGACCCAGGTGTTGCCCCATTACCACATTTCCTTCATCACTAACGGGTAAAACACGGCCTAGAACACTCCAGCTCCCCAGGTCATCCCAGCCAAAATCAGCGGTTAAAACCAGCAAGTTATCAGTTTTTTCCATCACCCCGTAATCAATTGATACTTTAGGCAGAGGTCGATAAACTTTTTTAATAATCTCTGTCTGCTGAGGAGTACCCCAATATGGAATTACCTGATTGAGAGCTTGATGTACCTGAGGCAGGTAGCGTTCCAGGGACCGCCACATAACCTCTGCTCGAAAAATAAATATTCCAGCATTCCAGAAAAAATTTCCCTGTTCCAGATATTTAATGGCAGTATCTAAGTCCGGTTTTTCCCGAAAACTCTTTACCTGCCAGACCCCCTCTCTCTGTTCCAGCCCCAGTTCTATATAGCCATAAGCAGTTTTCGGTTCACTGGGTTTTATGCCGATAGTGATTATCCAGTCGCCTTTTCTAGCCCACTCTATACCTTCCTGGACAGTTTGAAGAAACTTTTCCTCATCCGCTACAAAGTGATCAGATGGCAGCACCACCATTACTGCCTCAGGATTCACCCGGTAAATATAACTTACCGCCAGGCCTATACAGGATGCTGTATCCCGCCGAACTGGTTCCACCAGCAAATTGCTGAACAGGCACTGGGGCAATTGATTGATTACTGTTTGTACATAGTGTTTGTTGGTAACTACCAGAATCTGATTGCGATTAAGAATTCGGTTGACGCGATTAAAGGTAGTTTGCAATAGACTGTTATTGCCGAACAGGGGCAAAAATTGTTTAGGAAATCGCGAACGGCTTTTGGGCCAAAACCTTGTACCCGTCCCGCCAGCCATTATCACAGCATAAGTATCCATTTCTCTCCTCCTCCTTAGCCGAGGTATTCCATTATATGCCTTCCTCGGGCCAGGAGTGACAAAAGCCCAGGTACTCAGGATAGAACTAAACCGATTTCCCTTTCCCTGATAATTTGCTGTAAAAACTCCCGCTTGAGCCGGTCCAGTTCAGCTTCTTCCTGTAACTTAAGCATAAAATTGCTTTCATCCAGCACTACTTCGGTCTGATATTTCCGGAAAAGCCGGTACTTACGCATGGGAAAAGCCAGATATGATACCAGTACTTTCCATTCCTCTCCTTGTAAGGGACGATAGGCATCATAAATATCCAGTAACAATTTTCCAACATACAGATCCCATTTATATTTGGGTAAATAACGGCTTAACAATCGTGCTAAATCAAAAACCTGCAATTCTCTTTTGATGGGCTCCTCTTTGACAATAAACATGCCTGTTTCCTTGACGCGTAAAAGGGCACTTTCCCCATAAGCACCATGGGCGAAAACTCCCTCTTTTTGCGCATTATCCCTCAGACTTTCCAGATTAATCTGTTCCCACAATTGAGAACAAACTTGCAAGTCCCCGAGAAATTCCCCGCTATTACGGACTGCTCCCCAGTCCTGAAGTCTTTTCCCCCGTTGAACTAGCTGGTCTTTAAATTCTCCCCAGAAAATGCCTTCATCTTCAGTACAAGTTAAGCCACGCGCTGCCTGGTGAAACTGGGCCAGGGTTTTTACTGCCAGATCCAGCTGAGGTAGCTTGTCAAAATCACACTCTCTGCCATCACGCCAATCGGTTAGATACCAGTAGTCTTTTCCCCACTGGACATAGGGCTCTCCATATTTAGTCAAAATAAAACGATTTATTCGCCTAAAGCCCTGTTTAGCCAGATGTTCAGTGGCCCTGCGCACAAACTTAATTCCCGCCAGTTCCCCGCTATATTTTTTTAAATGTTTTGGTCCTTTTTCGGTCATTATCTTATACCCTGTTTCGGATTTTTTAATTTTCTTAAGCTGACGCAAATTGTATTCATGTAAGACTTCATGAACAATCAGTTCTTCATCCTTTTCCTCCCAGTACATCCGATCACCCCCAAAGTCCATTAACCAATTTTTCAATAAATATTTCTCTTTTTTCCTCAAAATGAGCCAGCGATTCATAGCGAGCAAAACCCAGAGCTATTTTCCTTGGAATAATCAATGCTGCCTGCAACAATGAAATCTCTTCATCTCGTATATTTCTGCATTCTATGTAGTCAGACCAGATCTCCAGCAGCACTTCATCCTGCCACTGCCACATCCAGCCATTCAATTCCAGCCAGCGGGCAATCTCCAGTGGCGGGATACAGCAACATATCCCGGCATAGTTGTTAAATATAGCTCCTCTGTCGCCAATACTCCAGGAAATTTGACGATAATCATCTATTCCAGGACAATTTTGGGCCAGCAGTTTTTGCCAGTAATTTTTAATTTCCTGCCTGTTAGCAATTTCTGCAGCCCTGGCTACCTTTTCAGCCAGAGCTGTAACTCCTTTAGCTTTCTCCCACCAGGGCTGAGGTATTTTTAACTTTTCCTGACAAGTCCCCTCGGCAGCATGCATAACTTTTTCATGCCACTCAGCCAGAGTCTTCGTCATTTTTCTGCGCTGCTCTGCTTTTTGCCAGTCAGCCGGAACAATTTCTTGCCAGTCGGTTAAAAAAAATATATCCCCACTCTCACTTTTTCCCCAAAAACTGCCAAAACGATCCTGCCAGGGCTTAATGAGCCAGTTCGGCCTTAAGGTACCGGTGGACTCCAATATTTTGAGCAAGTCATACTGGTTAACCAGTAAATATTTTTTACCCTTATCTGTCAGCAACTTATAACCTGCTTCTCTCTTTTCCCAATCGACTATTTCCAGATCATAATCGCTCCCGATTGCTGACAATTCCTTTTCCAGCACTGGCTGTCCCTCCCTTTACCCTCATACCTGTCCCTTTTCTCATGTTTATGCCAGAGGCAAAAAAAATAGCCCTGATTCCGCAGAATCAAGGCTTTTCCAGTTGAAATTTGTTATGCAAGGCCAGTACCGCCAGTTTGACATCACTGGCTCTAATAATGCAGGAAATTTTTATCTCAGAAGTGGCAATCATTTCTATATTAATGCCTTCCTCAGCCAGTGCTTCAAACATTTTGGCTGCCACCCCGGGATTGGAAACCATTCCTGCTCCGACTATGGATACTTTTGCTACATCTTCATCGTAAGTGTAGCCTTTAGCGCCTAGCAAGGAACAGGCCTGCTCCACTGCAGCCAGGGCCCGGGACAAGTCATCATGGGCACAGGTAAAGGAAATGTCATTGGTGTCATTCCTGGTCGCACTCTGGATGATCATATCTACATTGACATTTTGTTCTGCCAGTAACTGAAATAGAGTTCTGGCAACCCCCGGCCGGTCTGGCACATCAAAAATAGCTATTTTGGCTACATTTAAATCATGGGCTATACCGCTTACAACCCTTTCCTTTTCCATGGTACTCTCCCTCCTGACTATTGTCCCGGGCTCATGATTAAAGCTGGAACGGACATGAATTGGCACATCATAGTTTTTAGCAAACTCCACTGCCCGAGGCTGCAATACTACCGCCCCCAAACTGGCCAGTTCCAGCATTTCATCGTAGGAAATATCCGCCAGCTTTTTGGCCTGGGGTACAACTCTGGGGTCAGCAGTATAAACCCCGTCAACATCAGTAAAAATTTCGCAGACATCTGCTTTTAAAGCAGCCGCTAGAGCCACCGCGGTCGTATCTGAACCACCCCGGCCAAGAGTGGTTATCTCGCCATCCTCATTTAACCCTTGAAAACCAGCAACCACTACAATTTTGTTATTAGCCAGTTCTTCCCGAATTCTCTGGGTCAAAACCTTTTTAATTCTGGCTTTATTAAAAACATTATCAGTTCTAATCCCTGCCTGGGGACCAGTTAAAGAGATAGCTGCTACCCCCTCCGCCTGTATTGCCATGGCCAGCAGGGCAATGCTGATTTGTTCCCCGGTGCTCAGCAGCATATCCTGTTCCCTGGGATCTGGGTCCAGGGTAATTTGTTTCATCAGGTTCAATAATTCATCGGTTGTATCTCCCATCGCCGATACAACTACAACCACCTGATTACCTTCCCGGAAACATTCCACGGCCCGGCGGCCTACTCTTTTAATTCTTTCTGCATTCGCTACAGAACTTCCGCCAAATTTCTGGACGACCAACGCCACCCCGAACACCTCTCCTATCTAAATTTCTAAGTTTCAATCCATACCCCTCTGTTTGCAGGACTTAACAAATAAGCATCTGAACTAATCCCCTTCTTTTTTAATGCTTCCTTCACCGCTTCTGCCACTTGCTGCTTGAGTTCCGGCGCAACCAGGGCCAGAATTGTGGGCCCTGCCCCACTCAAGGCTGTACCATAAGCTCCAGCTTCCTGAGCAGCGGCCAGGGCTTCATTCAGCCCCGGGATTAATGGCATGCGGTAGGGCTGATGCAACCGGTCGGTCATAGCCACCGCCAGTTTATCCCAGGCTTTTTGAGCAAAAGCGCCCACCAGCAATGCCACCCGATTGACATTAAATACCGCATCCGCAAATGAAACCGTCCGCGGTAATACCTGTCTGCTCACTTTAGTCGCCAGCAAATATCTGGGGACAACTGCTATCGCTGCCAGTTCCTCAGCAGGCACTTCCCATCTCTGCCATTCCACTCTATTTTCAGTTTTAACGGCGACTACGCAACCACCCAGTAACGCCGGTGCCACATTATCCGGATGCCCCTCCAGTGTCGTTGCAATTTCCAGCAAATCCTGCCTGGTAAAAGGTTCACCTAACAGCAAATTCCCCGCTACCAGACCAGCCACCAGCGCTGCTGCACTGCTTCCCAGTCCTGCCCCACCAGGTATCTTGTTCAAGAAAAAGACGTTCAAGCCTGGCATTTTCTGCTCGCATCTTACGAAGATTTCCTGACAGGCTTGCAAAAACAGATTATTTTCCGGTTTCTTTAATTCTTCCGCGCCCCAGCCTTCAATTTCCAGTCTAAATTCATTTTTCGCATTTAATTCAACCCTGATTTCATTGTATAAATTCAAAGCCAGGCCAATGCAATCAAAACCCGGTCCCAGATTAGCAGTCGTAGCCGGCACGCGGATTGTGAACACTAAACTTCCTCTCCTTCCACTCTGATAACATTGGCAATCTCTTCTACTGTAGTCATGGCACCTATAGTCCGCAAAGCCTGTCGCACATTCCCCTCTTTGGTATAATGGGTTACCAGTACCAGCTCAGCCTTATCACCGATGGTTTCTTTTTGAATGACTGTACGCAAGCTTACTTCTTCCTGGCCAAATACACTGGCGATAGCCGCTAGTACCCCTGGTTTATCCAGGACACGCAGCCGAATGTAATATTTCCCTTCCATCTCCTGGATCGGAATAATTTCCTTTTGTTCATAACAGGTGCAGGAGATCCTGCCGCGGTTGCCCAGATTGATATTGCGGGCTGCATCCATAATATCCGCAACTACCGCACTGGCCGTAGGCAACTCTCCCGCTCCCCGGCCATAGAACATGGTATCGCCTACTGCATCACCACGAACGAAAATAGCGTTAAAGGCATCATTAACCGCAGCTAAAGGATGGTACTGGGGAACCAGGGCCGGATGTACCCTTACTTCTACCCGACCTTCATGCTCTTTGGCTACACCCAGCAATTTTATCACATACCCCATTTCCCGCGCGTAGGTAATATCCTTGGCAGAAATCCGGGTAATACCCTCGACATATACCTGGTCAAAGGTAATTCTGGTATGGAAGGCTATAGAAGCAAGTATCGCCAATTTACGGGCTGCATCAAATCCCCCTACATCAGCAGTGGGATCAGCCTCAGCATATCCCATCGCCTGGGCTTCTCGTAATACTTCTTCATAATCTGAACCTTCCTGGGTCATCTTGGTCAACATATAGTTGGTAGTACCATTGATAATTCCCATAACTTGACTGATATTATTGGCAGCCAGGCACTGTTTTAGTGGTCTAATAATGGGTATACCACCACCAACACTGGCTTCAAACAACAAATCAACCCTGGCAGCATCGGCTTCAGCAAAAAGTTCCTGACCATGCTGAGCAATTAAATCCTTATTGGCAGTTATTACACTTTTGCCGTTTCGCAATGCCTGTAATACCAGCTCTCTGGCTAGCTCAGTACCACCCATGACTTCAACAATAATATCAATCCCAGGATCATTTACCAGCTGCCAGGGATCAGCTGTAAATAAATCCTGAGGCGCCGATATTTGTCTGGGTTTCTTGAGATCACGCACGGCAATACCGGCAATTTCCAGGCCAATTCCTACCCGCTGTATCAGTTTTTCCTGGTTGGTTGTTAAAATCCGGTAGACTCCACGACCGACAGTGCCAAAGCCAATTATTCCGATTTTTACTGCTCTTTTTCGCAAAATAACCCCTCCCCTTAGTTCTGTCCTACCACTTCTACACTGCGGACACCTGCAATGTTTTCAATAGTGCGCACCAGGCCATCTACATCCTGCATCATTTCCGCCGTCTCAAGACTAATGGTTACATTGGCCATTCCCTGTAGTGGTAGATTCTGGTTTATGGTCAAAATGTTCCCTCTTACGCTGGCAATAGTGTTTAACACATTCGACAAAATACCGGCTTTGTGTTCCAGCAATAATGCCAGAGTGACAATTTTACCGCGACTGGCTTCATAGAATGGAAAAATCCCATCCTTATACTTGTAAAATGCACTTCGGCTCAGGCCAACCTTTTCTACAGCTTCATGAACAGTACTGGCCTCACCCCGGGCCAGAATCGCTTTCGCCTGGGCAGTTTTTCTAATCGCTTCCGGCAAAATGTCCTCATGAACTAGATAAAACTTTTTCTCTCTACCCACTCTCCTCGTCCTCCCTTTCTGTCTTTCTCTCACGGAATGATGAACCTATATGAAAGACATTATATACAAAGATATAAATTATGCCAACTAATTGAGTGATGGTTATAAAGAAATATCTTTACTCTATACTGTTTTTCAGCTTATTTCTCCGTTTTTTATACAGGAAAACTTTTTTTACGACTGGCATAGATTATTAATACCGCGGCAATGGGGGCGTTCGGTAAGATACCGGATGACTTTTTTATTTAGGGACAAGGAGGGAGTCGCATGTGTGGAATCTCTGGCTGGATTGACTGGGAGGCCGATTTAACCCAATCAGCAAATATATTGCAGCGTATGGGTAATACCCTGACTGCCCGTGGTCCGGATGAAGAAGGCTATTATTTCTCTTATTCTGCAGCACTGGTACACAAACGCCTGGTGGTAATCGACCCGACAGGTGGCAAACAGCCCATGCAACGCCTGGAAAAAGGTCAACACTTTGTGCTGGTCTATAATGGCGAATTGTATAATACTGAAGAAATTCGCTCAGAGTTGCTTGCTGCTGGTTATCGCTTTTTCTCCTATTCCGATACCGAGGTTCTTTTGCTGGCTTTTATTCACTGGGGTGCTGCCTGCCTTGACAAACTCAATGGTATTTTTGCCTTTGCAGTCTGGAATGAAACCACGCGAACTCTTTTTCTGGCCCGGGATCATCTGGGGGTAAAACCTTTATTCTACTACCCCCTCGCATCTGGATTGCTATTCGCTTCGGAACCCAAAAGTATCCTTGCTCACCCGGCAGTAAAACCAGTGCTTACAGCAGAAGGACTGGCGGAGATTTTTCTGATCGGCCCTGCCCGTACCCCGGGTTATGGTGTTTTCAAAGGTATGTATGAATTAAAACCAGGACATTATCTGGTTTATAGCCCTCAAGGTCTTGAAGTTCAACCTTACTGGCAGCTAACCAGCTTCCCCCATCAGGACAATCTGCTGGAAACTTCAGCACGGGTCCGTTCTTTATTTATCGATGCAGTACAAAGACAGTTGATTTCTGATGTACCAAGATGTACGCTTTTATCCGGGGGCCTGGATTCTACCGCTATCACAGCCATTGCCGCCCGTACTCTCACCCAGAAAGGGGAGGAATTGCAGACTTTTTCAATTGATTATTGTGGTAATGACCAGTATTTTCAACCTTCTAGCTTTGTTCCCGATGATGATAACCGCTGGATTAAAATTGCCAGTGAACACTATAATACCAGCCACCACCGGGTTTTACTGCACTCAGAAGATCTCTATAATGCTCTTATACCAGCATTAACAGCACGAGACTACCCCGGCATGGCAGATATTGATTCATCATTACTGCTGTTTTCCCAGGAGATTAAAAAGCGAGCCACTGTTGGTCTCTCAGGCGAATGCGCTGATGAAGTTTTCGGTGGCTACCCCTGGTTTCATCGCCCCGATGCTATCCAGGCTAATACATTTCCCTGGTCATTGAACCTGGATTTAAGAACAAAACTGCTAAAACCTGGCCTGCTCCCCAAATTAAAACCCTACCAGTATGTAAATGAGCGCTATCAAGCGGCCCTGGCTGAAGTTCCGCGTCTGGCAGGTGAAAGCCCTGAGGCTGCACGTTTGCGCGAGATAGCTTACTTGAGCCTGACCCGCTTTATGCCCACTTTACTGGACCGCAAAGACCGAATGACAATGGCTGCCAGTTTGGAAGTGCGGGTGCCCTTTTGTGATCATCGTCTGGTGCAGTATGCCTGGAATATACCCTGGGAGCTCAAAAATTATGGCGGTCAGGCCAAGGGTATTCTCCGTCTTGCTTTAAAAGATTTATTGCCTGAATCAATTTTAAACAGAAAGAAAAGTCCCTACCCCAAAACCCATAATCCCGGATACTATCAACTGGTCAGAACAGATCTCTCTCAGATCCTGGCCAGGAAAACAAGTCCACTCAGAGAAATTGTTGATCTGGATTATCTCTCCTTTTTACTGGAACAGGATCCGGGGCGTTTTAGTTACCCCTGGTTCGGTCAGTTAATGAATTTGCCTCAGCTGTTTGCCTATTTGATTCAAATTAACTACTGGCTGGAACATTACCGGATTCAGCTGGAAGTATGAAAAAACAGGGTCGGCCCAGCAAGCCGACCCTGTTTTTATACAATAATACAAATCAGGCCACCACTACCATCATTGACCACCCTCTGCAAAGTTTCCTGGAGTTTGACTCGGGCACTTTCCGGCATCCTTTGCACCTTATTTTGTATTCCCTCCCTGACTAGATCATGCAATGTCTTGCCAAAGATTTCTGATTGCCAGATTTTTCTGGGGTCAGTTTCATATTCTTTCATCATGGATTGTACCAGATCCTCACATTGTTTTTCGGTTCCTATAATGGGGGTTATTTCAGTGGCAATATCCGCTCTGATAATATGCAAGGAAGGAGCGCTGGCTTTCAGCTTGACGCCAAATCGATTGCCCTGCCTGATCAATTCCGGTTCCTGCAGATTCATTTCATCCAGACGCGGTGTAACCACACCATAACCAGTAGATCTTACTTCTGCTAAAGCTTCCGCTACTTTATCATATTCCCGTTTTGCCACTGCTAGATCCTGCATTAAACGTAAAATATCATGCTCTCCCTCAATTTCAAATCCAGTTACTTCCTTTAACACTTGCAGGAACAAGTCCTCCCGGGCTTCCATGTCCACTGTAGCAGCACCAGTTCCCATATCCATTTCCCTCAGCGCTACTCCAGCCACAAATTCATGTTCCCCCAGTGCCTCCACTGCCCGATCCACGTCTCGCAGGCGCTTTATATAACGCACTGCATCCCGAACAGCGCTTTCAAACTTTTCCCTTAACCAGTGATTGGGGGGTAATTCCTCAATCCAGCGGGGTAAATTAATATTTACTTCATTAACCGGGAACTCAAACAGTAACTCCTGCAGGATATTGATAATCTGCTCCTGATTCAGCTCTGCACAATCTACCGGTAAAACCGGAACATCAAATTTACTGGCAAGTTCCCGGGCCAAATCCTGGGCCTCGGCCCCATGGGGCCTGGTGCTATTTAATAGCACGACAAATGGTTTTCCCAGTTCTTTCAGTTCAGCAATAACCCTTTCCTCTGCCTCCTCGTAGGCATAGCGCGGCAAATCAGTGATAGTGCCATCAGTCGTTACCACTATCCCGATGGTGGAATGGTCAGTAATCACTTTGCGAGTACCGATTTCAGCTGCTTCCTGAAAGGGAATCGCTTCTTCCGACCAGGGAGTATGCACCATTCTGGGCCCTTCGTCCTCCTCATAGCCCAGGGCTCCTGGTACCGTGTAGCCCACACAGTCTACAACCCGCATTTTTACCTTAACACTGCCGCCAATGTTGATTTCGATTGCTTCATCAGGAATAAATTTGGGTTCAGTGGTCATAATTGTCCGTCCAGCCCCCGATTGAGGCAACTCATCCCGGGCCCTTTCCTTGTCATAGACATTTTTGATATTGGGGATGACCATAAGTTCCATGAATCTTTTAATAAAAGTGGATTTACCCGTACGGACAGGACCCACCACCCCCAGGTAAATATCGCCATTGGTTCTTTCGGCGATATCGTGAAAGATGTCTATCCTCTCCATAACCACGCCTCCCTCCTCCTGTTACAATTTTCCTGCCAGTTTAGACAGGCAGGTTTTAACACTAAAAATATATTTGATGTGGACAAAAAAAATGACGACATACAATGATTTAGTCGTCATTTTCCCAGAATCGCCTTGTGTTGCTTTTTTTGCTGGTACATTAATTCATCAGCTGTTCGCAGCATGTCCTCAGGAGTAAAATCATTTTGATATTCTACCAGTCCATAGCTCAGTCCAACTTTATAGTCCACTGCTTGCTTAAAAGCATATTGCAAGCGCTCCATAATCTGCTCTCCTTCTTTTCTGCTTACTTCTGCCAGCAGCAGGGCAAATTCATCACCTCCATAGCGAAAAGCAAAATCCACATCAATGCGAAGCTGTTCCTGGCAAACAGAACCAAAAGTCTTAAGGACCTGGTCACCAGCCAGATGACCAAAGGTGTCATTGTATTGCTTGAAACAATCAAGATCGATCCAGGCCAGTACGAAAGGACGCCCATAGCGGCGAGCCCGCTGCACGAATTCTCGCAACTTCAAATGTAAGTATCTTACATTATAGACACCAGTTAAATCATCTATAATGGCTTTATGATACAATTCGCGATTTAACCTTAACAACTCTTCTTTTTTGTTTTTTTCCCGCCACCAGGCCCACTGGGCCAGTGCTGCCCAGATTGATAACGCCGGCACCAACCAGACAACCCAACCTATTAATTCCATCACAACCAACCTCTCCTATTGTTTGAGCATATTTTCTCTATCTTAATAGATGGTATCATATAACAGTATCAGCTGGCAAGGGATTTTTCGCTACAATTTTCGACAAAAAGCAAAAAAAGTAAACGCCTGCATTATAAAATATGCAGGCGTCTTTACCTCAGTTACGGTTCCACCCTGGTGCGGAATTTGAGAGCACCATTATTGTATTCCATGATTACCGCACTCTTAACCGGGTTATGTTGTGCATCTAAGGTAATGGTTCCGGTTACACCTTTAAAGTCTTTGGTAGCAGCCAGGGCATCCTTGATTTTGACAGGGTCAGGAGTCCCAGCAGTTTTGATAGCTTCAAACAACACTTTGGCAGCATCATAGGCCAGAGCAGCCAGAGCATCCGGTTCCTGACCATACTTGTCCTTGTATTTCTTGACAAACTCCTGTACCACCGGAGAAGTATCCATAGTGGTATAGTGGTTGGTAAAGAAGACATTGGTCAGTGCGCTTTTGCCAGCGATTTCTAACAGCTTGGGGGAATCAAAACCATCTCCGCCAACGATAGGTTGGGTAAGCCCTAGTTCCCGGGCCTGACGGATAATCTTACCTACTTCCTCATAATAAGCAGGGACATAGATTACATCAGGATTCTTAGCCTTGATTTTGGTCAGGGTAGCTTTAAAATCGGTATCCTTGGCGACAAAAGCCTCTTCGGAAACAATTTCACCACCCAGTTTGGTAAATCCACTCTTAAATGCTTCTGCCAGCCCCTTGGAATAGTCACTGGATTGGTCGACATAGATAGCTGCTTTTTTCGCCTTCAGGTCATTGAAAGAGAAGCGGGCTGCTACATCACCCTGGAATGGGTCAATAAAGCAGGTCCTGAAAATCCAGTCTCTGGTTTTGTTGGTTGCTGGATCCACAGTAACCTTGGGGTTAGTTGCCGTAGGGGTAACCAGCGGGATCTGGTTCTGAGTTGCTACTGGTTCTGCTGCCAGCACATTGGAACTGGCAACCGGGCCCATTACCGCCACTACCTTGTCCTGGGTCACCAGTTTGGTCATGGCATTAGTGGCTTCAGCAGCATCGCTCTTGTTATCTGCTGTAATCAGTTCAATCTTTTTGCCATTCACGCCCCCTGCCTGGTTAAATTCTTCCAGTGCCAGCTTAATCCCGTTTACACTGGAATTCCCGAAAGTGGCAATGCCTCCGGTCAGCTCAAAGTTAGCTCCTACCTTAATTACATCTCCGCCCGCAGCACTGTTATCCTGGCTTTTGGCGGTCGGCTGGTTGCTACTGCCGCTGCCACAACCTGCTAAAAGCCCTACCCCCAGCAGAGCCGCCAGAGCAGCAGCCATTGTTTTGCGTACCTTCATTCCTGATCTCTCCTTCCGTACTGCTGTTGTAGATTATGATTTGCAATTCGCTATTATTCTACAACACTATTTGTCTCTCTGTCAAGAACAAAAAAAGAGGCATTTAAGCCTCTTAAGCTCTACTTTTACCAGTGCTGGTTTAAAACCACCTCTTCCATCTCATGGGTTTTACCCCTTTGCATCAGTCTGGCTACTCCTTCCCGGGGGTCTGCTCCAGCAAACAGCACCTGATAGGCCTGTTCCGTGATAGGCATAGAAACCCCAAGGTTCTGAGCCAGACTTCTAGCTACTTTACAGGTGCGCACCCCTTCAACTACCATTTTGATTTCAGCCAGAGCTTCCTCCAGTTTCTTGCCCTGCCCAATCAATATTCCGGCTCTTCTATTGCGGCTATGTAAACTGGTACAGGTGACAATCAAATCACCAACCCCTGCCAGACCAGCAAAGGTTAAAGGTTGAGCACCTAAAGAACTGCCCAGACGAGCTATCTCCGCCAGACCCCTTGTCATCAGTGCAGCCTTGGTGTTGTCCCCAAAACCCAGTCCATCCGAAATACCTGTACAGAGGGCAATGATGTTTTTCAAGGCCCCCCCCAGCTCCACGCCGACAACATCGGGATTGGTATAAACGCGAAAAGCAGGAGACATGAACAAATCCTGCGCAGCTTCAGCTGTTTCCCGTTTGGCTGCCGCTGCCACCACTGCTGTGGGTATTTCCCGCCCTACCTCTTCGGCATGACTGGGCCCTGATAAAACCACAATTTTATCCCGAAACACATCCGGCAATTCAGAAGCAATTACCTGACTTAAACGCAAGAAAGAGCCTTCTTCTAGACCTTTGGCGGTATTGACTATTAATCTATGTTGTTGTGGTTTTAAAAAACCGGCGACCCTTTTAATAGTTTCCCTGACCGCATGACTGGGCACGCCCAGGACAACCGCTTCCGCATCAGCCAGGGCCAGTTCTAAGTCCGCCGTCAACCGCAATTGAGGTGGCAAACTAACACCGGGCAGATAGCTGCGATTCTCCCGATATTCCAGCATCTCCTCTATTTGCTGCTGACGACGGGCCCACATAGTTACCTCTTTCCCATTCCGGCTTAATAGAACCGCCAGGGCTGTAGCCCAGCTGCCGGCCCCAATAACCGCTACCCTCATGGTGCTAATCCCTCCTCTTTCCACTGCGACCAATCCGGTTTTCTGTCCCTGTACGCAAACGCTGGATATTGCTCCTATGCCGCCAGATAACAATACTGGCGCCAATTATACCAAAGATGCGAACTGCCCAGGATGGCTCAAACATCAAGAGCAGGAACGGGGTACAGGCTGCTGCTATTAATGAGGCCAGTGAAACATAGCCACTTATGTAAAGAATAGCACCCCAGATCCCTAAAGCCAGCAAGGTAATAGACGGATTAAGGGCAAAAAGTACCCCACCACCTGTGGCTACAGCTTTACCTCCTTTGAACTGTAAAAACACCGGATAGGTATGGCCCAGAACTGCTGCAATCCCCAGTGCTACTCCCCAGGCCGGTCCTCCCCAGAGTTTGCCCAGCCAGGCAGCTACTGCCCCCTTGGCAAAATCACCTGCAAAAGCTATAAGCCCGGCTTTCCAGCCCAGTGTTCGCCAGGTATTGGTAGCTCCGACATTCCCACTGCCATAGTTGCGGATATCGATTCCGGCCACAGCTCTGGCCACCACATAGCCAAAAGCAACAGACCCTAGAACATATGAAGCGATAACCAGGATAATTCCTAACCACCAGTTCATTCTTTTTCCTCCTGCCGGTTACGGGGAATAATCCGTATGGGAGTACCCTCAAAGCCGAAAGTCTGACGTAACTGATTCTCAATATATCTCTGATAGGAGAAATGCAATAATTCACTGTCATTTACAAATAACACAAATGTAGGCGGTTTAACAGCTACCTGGGTAGCATAAAGGATTTTCAACCTTCTACCCCGGTCTGAAGGCGGTGGATTCAGATAAGTGGCTTCTCTGATCAGGTTATTCAAAATACTGGTAGCAATTCGCATATTTTGTTGATCTGCTACAAATTTTACCAGTTCCAAAATCTTGGCCACTCTTTTCTTGGTTCTGGCAGAAACATAGATGACCGGAGCATATTGCATAAAACCAAGACCTTCTCTCAATTTCTCCGTATAACGCAAAGCCGTTTTATCATCTTTTTCCACCAGGTCCCATTTGTTTACCACCAGGATGCAACCTTTGCCACTTTCATGGGCATAACCGGCAATTTTCTTGTCCTGCTCTGTCAATCCCTCTACCGCATCTATTACCATCAGGACTATATCACTTCGATCCACTGCCCGCAAGGATCGAATTACAGAATAGCGTTCCACTACATCTGCGATTTTGCCTTTGCGTCTCATACCGGCAGTATCGATGATAATGTATTTTTGGCCATCCCGTTCCAGGGCAGTATCAATAGCATCGCGTGTAGTCCCAGGCACATCGGAAACTATAACCCGTTCTGTCCCCAGCAAAGCATTAACCAGAGAAGATTTGCCCACATTGGGTCGGCCTATGACAGCTATTTTTATTACATCATCATCTTCTTCCTCCCCTTCTGTCGGTGAAAAGTGTTTCACCACTTCATCCAGTAAATCCCCAATATTATAGCCGTGGGCTGCCGAGATCAGAATAGGTTCCCCTAAACCAAGGGCATAAAACTCATTGTACTGTTCAGTGTGATCAAAATTGTCCACCTTGTTCACTACCAGTACCACTGGTTTATTGGCCCGGCGCAGCATATTGGCTACTTCTTCGTCATTGATGGTCAGACCTTCCTTTCCATCAACTACAAATAAAATAACGTCTGCCTCCTCCATGGCCAGCTGGGCCTGGTGTTTCATCTGATTGGCAATTTCATTTTCGATCCCGGAAAATTCAATACCACCAGTATCAATTACAGTAAAAGCATGGTCTAACCAAACCGCATCCCCATAAATCCTGTCTCGCGTAACTCCAGGTATATCTTCAACAATAGCCAACCGGCCACCCACCAGCCGGTTGAACAATGTGGATTTGCCTACATTTGGCCTCCCCACTATGGCTACAATTGGTTTACTCACCTGTCAACCACCTCTTTATCATAACTACTAAATCTTCCCCGTTACTACTGATAACTTCAACCTTCACTCCAGCTTTATCTGCAATTTCATCTACAGTCATTCCATCCAGGGTAACCATCTCTCCACGTCGAAAGATAATATCAGGCAGAAAAACCACATCCACATTTTGCGATTCAGATAAAGCTGCTAATATATCTTCCCCGGTTAACAATCCGGTAACCGTCACTGTTGGGCCAAAAAAACGGTTCGGGACAGCCAGAACCTCAAATTTTGCCCCGGTAATTGCCTCCGCCTCTGCGGCAACCTGCTGCAGTACCCTTGCAAAAGAAACCCCCGTGATCCACAAAGCTTTCCTGCTCTTACCCTGTTTTTTGGGCAGTTCCTCTTTTGAGTCCTCCCAGTTATCAAGAAATGTCCTGACCAGGCCAACCCCGTTTTCCAACTGGGGAAAATCCTCATAACGTTCATTCTCAGGAATGGATCGCCCTGCCATTAAATAAAACTCATCGGCTGCATAAACTAGATAGCAATCAAACTCCTGCCGGTTCTTTTCCTGCCAGCGCTCTACCTGGTCAATTAAGTTTGCGGCCTCTTGAGAGGTAAAGGTTCTTAATTTTGCTAATCCATTGCGATGGGCTGTCAGCCCGACAGGAACAACCGCAATAGACTGAACCTGGGGATATAAACTTACCAGATCAGCAACAGTCTTGTCCAGCTCTTCCCTGTCATTGTAATCAGGTACACAAACAATCTGGGTATGAAGCTCGATTCCGGCAGCTGCTAATCGCTGCAATTGTTGTAATATCTGCCCCGCTTTCCTGTTACCCATCAATTCCTGTCGCAATTCCGGGTTAGTCGTGTGTACTGAAACATAAAGCGGACTTAAATGTAGTTTTTCAATGCGTTGTAAATCTTCTTCTCTTAAATTGGTTAAGGTAATAAAATTCCCATGCAATACCGAAAGACGGTAATCATCATCTTTAACATATAAACTTTCCCGCATCCCTGGCGGCATTTGCTCCACAAAACAAAATTTACAACGATTGGCGCAACGTTTAATCCCATCGAAAACTGCGCTTTCCAGCTCTATACCCAGGTCTTCATCCCATTGTTTTTGTACAGAAAGAGTAAAAATTGCCCCACTTCGTTCAATAGTTAAGCTCAACTTTTCCTCGGCCAGAGCGAATTGCATATCGATTAAATCCCTGACCGCCTCACCATTAACTGCTAAGATCCGATCGCCTGGTTTAAGCCCTATCCGTTCTCCAAAACTTTCAGTCTGGACACTGGCAATAACAGCTGCTTGTGTCATATTCCACCTCAACACTATAAATCACTCTATTCATTATTAACCATCGCAGCCAGGAAGTCAAGGGAAATGCCAGTTATGCCCCAGGCCAGCCAGAAACTTCTTACTACGCGGCAAGCTAAAACCCGGTCAACAGTAATATTTGCTCCGTTTTTTAGAACCCATTTTTTTGTTTCTGTAATCGGTACCAGCTTTTTTACCTGCTCAACCTTGTTGACAATTTGCCAGTAAAAAGTTTGTATCCCTCTTATAACTATTGGTCTACCCAATCTTTCCCAGTGCAATCTCCGGGAAGTATAACCACCTACTACCATTAACCAGTTGACATATGGTAAGGCATCCACCAGTAAATATTCCTCCCTGGTTATGCCTGCTGCCTGAGCAGCCAGATGGATTAAGTCATTCAATTGGTGGCCAAGATTGCGTTTGCCCAAAACATATATTTCCCTTTGTTTATCATCAATCCCAAAGAAAAAAAGGCGCCCGTGGTCATGTTCCCAGGTCCCATCAAATAAAGGCAGTTCCAGCAACTCCTTTTCTCCGGGGACCCTGGTGTTGTCCAGCAGCCCCAGATGCAGGGCAGCTGCTACAACTGATGAATGGGCGCCACCATAACAGTTATAGATTATCTTCACTCTCTTTTTTCCCCACCCTTATTCTCTTTCTTTTTTAACCCCAGGGCACTGGCCAGTTCCCGGGAAGCGAAGTTCCGCAATCTATCCCAGGTAGCTGCCCCAGAGCCGGTCGCTAACAGCAGAAAACCGATACCAGCTGCAATCACCAGTACAATCGCCAGAAAAGCCCCCGTCCAGGAGCCGCGGTTTTCATCACTCAAGCTTAGAGATTTATCAGGGGCAGCTGCACCCGGAGGCGCTGCTCCTGGACCGGTAGTAGTACTTACCCCAACGACCCGGGGTACAGCATCAGCAAACAATTTTACGCCTTCCTGAGCCTGAATTCGGCTATTAGTATGAGATCCAACTTCGATCAAGATTGCCCGTGGCGATAGGTCCTGGTTGTAGTTTCCTTTGGCAATAAAAATGCCTTCTACTAGACCGGGACGGTGTTTATCGAGATATGCTTTAATATTTTTGGCAAAGGTCAGGTTTTCCCCTTTGCGAGGATTTCTGCGTCCCACGACTAGCTTGATCTGCGTAACGTTTTTGCCGTTTATTTTAGCCTGATAAACATCGGGCGGAACAGCATCCCGATGCACATCCACCAGTGCGACAGGGTTTAGCTTTAACAATTCTGTAGCAGTTCTGCGCGAGCGATGATAGGCATTAGCATCATGGGGATCATGTTTGCGCAGACTTTGAACTACATTAAGGCCAATTTGTTTCATTGCAGCTGCATAGGCTTTCCCGACTTTGTAAATCCCGCCATTGCCATATATACTGGACCGACCATCGGTTGGTACATACGATTCATCACTATGACTGTGATAAATAGCTATCAACGGTTTTTTACCACCACCCGCTTGAGCTGGCAAGCTCATCGGTTCATCCCAGGCTGGATTATAAGCCAGCTTTTCCTGCCCAATGTATTTTAATTTAACAACATCACCCTCGATCTTCTCTACTCTGTAATGCTTATTGTCATCCGCAATGTATTCATCTCCGACAAAAACTGGCAGGGCAGTCATATGAATGGTTTTCCCCTGCTCATCTTTAAAGATGTAATATCCTGATTCCCGCTCTGTCTCATCACTGCCACTCAATAAATTTAATGGTTGAAAGACTGGAACTTTGCTGTTCATAGCTAGCCATTGTCCTAAAGTCCCATTGTCCCGGGCATAAATCAAACCTAAAGTCAGAAGAAGGGATACCAAACCACCAATTGCCAACAGCCTATTATTTTTGTTGCTCATCTTTTTCTCCCCCTTTCTTCTGGTCAGCCCCCAGCATACTGGCCATTTCCGGGGTCTTAAGTCCTGCTATCAACTCAGGATCTCGGTTTTCCCGGGCCGGTCCTCCTTGCAGCCGTTCCCTGGTTTCACCTATCAATTCTGCCAGCAAAGCGGCCAGTACGCCGGCCAGTATATACGTATCAAAAGCACCTGCCCCACCAAAACTGACAAATCCGCTTCTACCCTTAGCATAATACCAGACCAGCTGGAAAACATCTGCCAGCATTAACCCCAGTATGGCAGAGATAAAAGCTGAACGCCGGGAGCGTCCTACAACATAGGCTAATACACCCGCTACCAGGGGATAAAAGTAAATAGGATCCATAAACATTGTCTCCGGCTCTGTACCCCCTAAAAATACCGTAGAGAAACTGATTGCAATGGCAACTGCCACAGCTGCTATTAAGGCTCTAAAGATTTCCTTGCCTGTACCAGCTTTTCCCAGTACATAAATTGACAACCCCAGTGGTACCAGCGCTCCACCTACATTCACATCTACTCCTACTAGTCCTCTTGCTACCGGAATTGTAATAAAACTACCAATGATCATTAAGCCGATGACCACCAGTGCCTGTCGGTCAGTGAGCCGCATTCTGTCCAGAATCCGGTGCGCCAGACCAAAATAAATTAACAAAGAAACAATTACTAGAACCAGGGTACCAATCGGCAATCTAGCCACAATATCATCTCCTTTCCTTACTCGTACCATAACATAATTTGCCCTTATTCAGCCTCAGTTATACAGCAATAAAAAAAGTGGGTACTATTACCCACCTAAAAACTTTTTATATCCACCAGCCAGACTCCTGGCTTCCTTATAGCCCTGCATCACCAGAAACATCACTGCATATATCGACTGAACCCCGCCATTACAATACACCACCAGTGGCCGCTCTCTATCCGGAAACAATTCCTGAAACCGATCTGGTAAATCCTTTAACAAGCATTGTTTAGAGCCCGGTAAACCGTTTTGGGCATGTTCTTCTGGTTGTCGTAAATCCAGAAAGTAGGCTTGTTTCAGCCATTCCTGGTTTTTTATTTTATCCGCCAGTACATCAGCTTTGATTAAATAAAAATCCTTAGGCATGGAACGAAGAAATTGCTTTGCATCCATACACATCACCAGCTCTTAACTTCTGCCATTCAGCAGTTTTTCCTGTAATCACTTTGGCGGCAGCTTTTAAATGGGCTGGGCTGGAAACGCCAGTTAGCAAACAGATTATTTTAAGCTGCCGCTGCCATTCCTTGATTTCATTTGCTAAACCTTCAAGACCATTATCCAGATATGTTTTCAAAAAATGCCCGGCTACTCCAACCGCTTCTGCTCCAAGAGCCAGGGCTTTGGCCCAGTCCAGGGGGGTTAGGATACCTCCACTGGCCCAAAGGTGACCCTGGTTCCCACAAACCGCCAAACACTCCAGCAGCGCCCATGCTGTAGGCAGCCCCCAGCTCAGCTGTAACCGAACAGGCAATTGGGCCCGTCTGGCTTCAATAGCAAGGAAGTCCGTTCCTCCGCTGCCGCCAACATCAAAATACTCCACTCCAACTTCCTTCAGTCTTAAAACCGTTTCCCGACTCAGCCCACAGCCTGTCTCTTTGACGATCACAGGCACCCATGATTTTTTTACCAGCTGCTCGATATTGTTTAGCCATTGGGTAAACTTCCTGTCCCCTTCTGGCATCATCAATTCCTGAGTAGCATTCAGATGGACTTGCACACCCTGGGCTCCAATCATCTCAATAGCCTTAAGGGCTAAATCCCAGGATACACCAGCCCCCACATTGGCAAAAACCAGTCCCTCTGGGTTTTCGGTTCTGATTACCTGATAGGTTTTGACCAGTTCCTCATTATATAGAGCGGCATGCTGACTGCCCACTGCCAGGCCGATACCTGTTTCAGCAGCAACCAGTGCTAAATCTCTATTTATTTTTTCACTAGCCGGATGACCGCCAGTAATAGCAGTTATAAACAATGGAGCCTTGCAAATTTTATCAAGAAAACACCAGGTAGTATCAATTTCATCCCAGTCATTAACCGGTAGAGCCTGATGAATCAGATGAACATCTTCAAAACCGGTATAATGCGGGTTATATTCTTCCTTAAACAACTGGATATGTTCCAGTTTGCGCTGTGAACGCTGGTTGTTCAAATCCCGGACCTCCATTGATTATATTTTCCAGAATGGTACGATCGGCAGGAGCAAGTTCCAAATCAAGCGCAGCTTTAGGACTAAACCAACCAATAGCCTGTCCTTCCATGCCTTGTGGCTCTCCTGCCTGCAACTGGCAATGATAGACCAGTAGTAAAACAACCCTATCTTCATAACGGTGCCAGACTACCGTAGCCAGACCTAATATGTGAATATCAATATTCAGCTCTTCTTTAATCTCTCTTTTTAACCCTTCCTCCGGCGCCTCATCAATTTCCAGTTTACCGCCGGGAAATTCCCACATTCCAGCCAGGTGGCTGCCTGGCCGTCTCTGGGCCAGCAGAAGTTCGCCTTCCCGCCAGATGGCCGCTGCCGTTACCACTATTCTCTCCAACCCCCGTACCTCCTTATAAGTTCATGGCAAGATAAAGACCAGCAAATCCACAAATCAGTCCAAAGCTAAAAGAAAGGAAAATATATGAAAAGGCAATCGAATATTTACCTTGTTTTAATAAAGAAATAAATTCATAATTAAGAGTGGAATAAGTAGTAAAACTGCCTAAAAAACCAGTACCAAAAGCAAGCACCACAGTTAATGGCAAATAATTTTTATAACCCAGAACAAGCCCCAGGGCAAAAGAACCTGAGAGGTTAATAACCATCGTGCCCAGGGGCAAGTCTCCCTGCCACCAGCGATTAACCCACTTGCCCAGCCAGTAACGGGAAAGCGCCCCTAAGGCCCCGCCAATTGCTACTAACAGCCACATTTTCATTCCTTTACTCCTTCTCCCTTAAGGTCTGGCCCGTAGTAGTTTCTGCTATAAACCAGCCCAGAAACCCAGCAGCTGCTGCCAGAAAAGCAGTCATCAAAAGATAAGAAAATGCTGTTAAGTAATTGTGCTTTAAAAGTAAAGCAACATTTTCCAGCATAAAAGTGGAAAAAGTAGTGAAAGCACCAAAAAAACCAGTTGCAATCCCAAGACGCCAGTGAGCAGCTAACCCCCAGCTAGTTAAAGATTTTTGCAAGAAGAACGCCAGGCCAAAGGAACCCAGCAGATTTACAATTAAAGTCGCTGTGGGTATACCGATGATAGAAAAGCCCTGTGCCAGCTGGTTAACACTATAGCGAGCAACAGCACCTAGTAGCCCTCCCAAAGCTATCGCCAGTAGGTCTTTCACAATTGCCACCTCCTAGCGAATAACGCTAACTGGACAGGGTGCCTGATAAAGCAAGCGATGACTGACACTCCCCAGGACCATGCCTTTTATATTGCTCAATCCCCGGCCACCAACTACGATATGATCAAATCCCTCAGTTCGAGCATATTTGCTCAGCATTTCTGCCGCATCCCCTTCCAGGACACAGGTGGAAATTTTAATCCCCTTTTGGTTAGCCATGTTTTCTGCCTGGGCCAGGGTTTTGCTGGCTTTCTCTTTTAAAAAAGCATTATATTGTTCAGGGGAAAGGCCAGCAAACAAAGCCAGATCCCGACTAAATCCTACAACACAAACGGCAGTTAGTTTTATTTCTGGCTTTAGCACTGCTAATTCCAGGGCAAATTCCAGAGCCTTAAAACTATGGCTCGAACCATCCAAACCTACTAATATTTTCGATAACATCTCTATCTCCTCCCTGAAGTTATTGTATTATTATCTTTTCCCAAAGTCAAAAGGTCCGGCTTACTGGCCGGACCTTTGATTGCAACTGCCGCAGGCTCCACTGCAGCTACCAATCTGGATTAATACTTTGGCACAACGGGGACACTTCATTTCATTACCCTTTAGTTTAAAACCACACTGTGGACAGGTGTTAGAGATAATATTACATTCATGAGCCATAAATTACGCCTCCTCTCTCTGCGGGAGAAACTTTCCTAACAGAATGGCTAAAACCAGCATACTGCCGAAGAGCAGGTACCCTCCGGCCAGGCCCATTAGATTAAACAGCTGCGCCGTAAGACCTCCAATCAAAAAGGCAATAACTAGAACAGCCGGCCAGATAATCAAGCCTTCCTGTTTGCCCCTTTCCTTAAAAATAACCAGTGCAGAAGCAATACAGGGAACAAAAATTGTAATCGTAATTAAACCAGCTAACTTCTGTAGTGCGGTTAATTCCATGGAAGCAAAACCGGCAGCACCAAAATCTCGACGAACAAAGCCCATGATAAATGCTGTTGCCGCTTCCTTAGGCAAACTTAACCAGCCAACCGTTAAGGGACGCAACCAATCTTGCAACATTTCCAGTGCCCCGGTAATTTGCATAATGCTAATAATAAAGGCGCCAATTGCAAACAAAGGGGTAGCTTCTTTCAGAAAGTGACTGGACTTGGTTGCTGTCTTCTTTAATACATTACTCAGCCGCGGTAAGCGCATGGGAGGTAAGTCGATTAACAGATCAGTAGATCTACCCGGTAATAGCTTATTCAATAAAGTACCTACCAGAGCCAGAAGGGAAAAGATAGCCAGCACATATAATATTACAAATTTTGCACCTAATCCTGAAAGCAGTGCTACGATAACCCCCATCTGGGCAGAACAGGGAATAGCCATAGCAAGGAGGAAAGTCGCAATTCGTCTCTCCCGATCAGAACCAAGCACTCTGGTGACGATAGTGGCCATGGTGACACAGCCAAACCCCAGAATCATCGGGATAACCGCCCGTCCATTCAGACCAATGCTGGTCATAACCCGGTCGAGCAAAGTGGCGATCCGCGGTAGATAGCCACTGTCTTCAAAGATGGATAAGACCAGATAAAAGCCCACCACCAGTGGCAAAAGCAACCCAAAAATATAAGTGACTGTCATGGTCAAAATACCAAATTCACCGATTAAGATGGTACCCAGAGCTGAGTGTTCAGGGATAATACTACCAATTACCTGTCTAATCCAGGGTTCATAGAAACCCTGCATAATGGTTTCCTCTGTAACCCCTACAACATCCTGCGCAATAATTACACCGATAATTTCATACATTCCCCAGAGGGCCAATAGCAAAATGGGAATCCCTGTCAGCGGGCGGATACTCCAGCGTCCCAATCTGGTTGACCAGCTAATACCCTGGCTTGTTTCCCGCTGTACTTTTTCCACCAGCCGGTTAACCCGTTCTCTTCTTCTCCGGTATATTTCCTCCTGCAAATCTCCCGGTGACAGGCCATTTCTCTCCGCTACAATTGGGTCTCCTTCCAGAATTAAAAGAGCTTCTCCCTGGTGCCCCACTTTGGCTGTCATCCATTCCAGTTTATCCTGCAGCCAGGGGTCTATATATCCAGGTCTAGCCTGATTTAGTCCTTCCTGCAATTCTTTGAAGCCTTTTTTCTCAACAGCTACTGTAGGAAATACCGGGACGCCCAGCTCCCTGGATAATAGATCGATATCAATTTCCATACCATTTTTTCGGGCTTCATCAACCATATTCAAAGCCACAATCACAGGTACACCGGTATCTATGATTTGCTGGGTTAAAAACAGGTCTCTTTCCAGGTGAACAGCATCTACAACATTAATCACCAGATCTGCATCTAAAATAATGTCCCGCGCTATCCTTTCTTCATCATTAAAGGAGGAAATACCATAAACACCAGGAGTATCAATTACCACATCTTGACCATACCGACCATGGCTAATTTCCAGGGTTGTCCCCGGGTAATTAGAAACATCCACATACATTCCAGTAAAAGCATTGAAAAAAACCGATTTACCTACATTAGGATTTCCCGCCAGAACTATTTTCCTGGCTCCAGGCGGGATATCCAGTGCCAGGTTACAATGATGGCAATGCATAGAAATTCCCTCTTTCCTTAAAGAATCTCAACCAGAATTTTTTGCGCCAGTTGCCTGCCTACAGCTATCTCCTGTTTTTTGCGGCCGAGAATAATCGGTCCAGCCGGAATAATTTCTTCAACTGACACTATTTCCCCTTCACTAATCCCAAAGCGTAATGCCTGGGCCCGAACTACCGGATTATTAATACTATGTATTCTTACCTTCTGTCCTTTTTTCACCATATCCAGTGGTGCCAAATGGGCCACCTCCATTCACCTCGTTGAGAATGATATTCATTTACTCTATAATTATGATAGTTCATTTGTACTAAATTGTCAAGAGGTCACTAAAAAAGCATTGCCTTTTATATAAGGCAATGCTTGCATCAATCAAATTATGCCTCAGGAACAACTCCCTGAGCCTCTTTTAAGGATAAACTGATACGCTTCTCATCAGATTTTACGTCAATAACCTTTACTAAGACTTCCTGACCTGGCTGTACCACTTCGTCAGCTTTGGCCACCCTCCTATCCGCCAGCTGAGAAAGGTGAATCAAACCATCTACTCCCGGTTCTAACTCTACAAAGGCCCCAAAAGGAACTAACCGCACCACTTTCCCTTTTACAATGGAGCCAACGGTGTATTTTTTCTCTACTGTTTCCCAGGGACTGGGTAAAACCTGACGCCGACTTAAAGATATCTTTTCATTGGCCTGATCTATATCCAGTATTTTTACCTCAATTTCTTCCCCTTCTCTGATCACTTCAGCAGGGTGATCTACATGATGCCAGGCTAATTCAGAAATATGCAGTAAACCATCTATTCCTCCCAGATCTACGAAAGCTCCAAAAGAAGTAATACGGCGTACCTTTCCTTTCACGATTTGTCCAGGAGCAAGAGTAGCCAGTGCATTCGTCTTCTTCTGCAGCTGTTCTTCCTCAATCACTGCTTTCCGGCTGACCACTACTCTGGCTTTCTGCCGGTTAAATTCAATTATTTTGACAGCAACTTCCTGACCAACATATTTTTCTAGATTTTCCACATAACGAACATCAACATGAGAGGCCGGCAAAAATGCTCTTACTCCCAGATCTACCAGTAACCCGCCTTTAATTACTTCAGCCACCCGACCGGTTACTTTTTGTCCGGTTTTGTAGGCTTCTTCCAGGGTATTCATAGCCTTCATGGCATCAGCTTTTTGTTTAGAACAGACGATCCGCCCTTCCATATCTTCAACCTTTAGTACTACTACCTCAATTTCATCCCCAGGTTTTACATATTCTCTGGCGGATTCCACCGGACAACAGGTCAGTTCCCTTAAGGGAACGACAGCTTCTGATTTGGCTCCTATATCCACCAGGACTTCATCGTCACTTACAGACACCACAGTGCCTTTTAACTTTTGCCCCCGGCTAACCCTTTGGAATTCCAGAGCCTCATTGAGCAGCTGCTCCATATCCTGGGGATTTTGTTCTGTCTGTTCGTTCTGACGTATATCGGTCATTTTCTTGACAACCTCCTCTATGATCCAGTCAGGTGTAGAAGCACCTGCAGTTATACCGACCTTATCTACACCTTTAAACCAGTCGGTTTGAATCTCAGCAGCAGTTTCAATCGCATAGGTGGTGGCGCCTGATTCCCGGCAGATGGCTGCTAGTTTTTGAGTATTGGCACTATGAGCACCACCTACAACCAGCATAACTTCCACCTGGCTTGCTAATTCCCGTGCCGCCTGTTGTCTTTCTTCCGTAGCGTGGCAGATGGTGTTAAAAACCCTTACTTCCCGGCCAAAAGTCAGCAATTCTTTAACTACCGCCTGCAATCTGGCTAAAGGCTGTGTGGTTTGAGCCAGAACGCCAATTTTTTTCCCTGGCTTAATCAGTTGAAGATCTTCCGGTTGCTGAACTACAATCCCTTTGCCTTCGGTCCAACCGATGATGCCCTTAACTTCCGGATGTTCGGCTTCTCCTACCACGATAACAGTATATCCATCTGCTTGTAAAGAACGAGCAATTTCCTGGGCCTTTTTGACAAAAGGGCAGGTAGCATCAACTAGCTTTATCTTCAACTCTTCAGCCTTATTTAGAATCTCCGGGCCCACTCCATGGGAACGGATAATCACCACTTCACCAGCAGCAGAATCCAAATTTTCGATAACTTTTATTCCCTGTTCTTCCAGTTTGGCAACAGCCTGCCGGTTATGAATTAACGGTCCATAAGTGTATATTTGACTGCCAGTTTCCCGGGCTGCTGCTTCAGCCACCTGGATGGCTCGTTTCACTCCGAAACAGTAACCGGCAGCGCGGGCTAAGATAATTTCCAACCTGTTCACCCCTGGTTCTGTAAGTATAATTGTTTGTCCATTACCTCAAATTATTCTATTTTCGTCAGAAAAGTCCTGCATTTGCTTAAAAAAAATGTTATTTTTCCCTTAACCTCTTAATTTCAGCCATTATCTGCTGGGCAAATGCCTCCAGTTCCTCTTTGCTTACCTTGCTGCCTGCTGGCCAGGGCGGTTTAATCACCTGACCCACGCGAACAGTAATGGGAGCCAGTAAACGCTGGGTGTTGATTAAGGCCACTGGCAATACAGGAGCCCCTGTCTTAGCAGCCAACATAGCCACTCCCAGTTTGGGCTGTTGTAAATTGCCATCTTTACTGCGCGTACCTTCCGGAAAAATGCCAAAACAGTCCCCCTTCTCCAGGACATCCAGAGCCGCTCTGATCGCTCCCCGGTCACCTGTACCTCTCTTTACAGGAAAAGCGCCCAGATGCCGAATAATCCAGCTAAGTACCGGGACCTGAAACAATTCTTCCTTGGCCAAATAGCTTACCTTCCGATCAAAGGCACAGCCTACTACGACCGGATCCAGATTGCTGACATGGTTAGCAGCAATAATTACTGGTCCCTCTACCGGTAGATTCTTTTCCCCTTCCACTTTCCAGCACCTAACAAACCGTAAATAAGACCGACAAAGCATTCGGGCAAATTGATAAAAATCCACCTTATGTATTCCCTCCCAAACGTTTTAACAATTCATTAACCACTTCTTCGATGGTCATTCCGGTAGTATCAATAATCTGGGCATCTTCTGCCGGTTTAAGGGGAGCAATCTCCCGTCCGCTATCCATTTTGTCCCTTAAAGCCATTTCCTCTAAGAGACTCTCAAAGCTCTGGGTATAACCTTTGCTTTTTAACTCCAAATAGCGGCGGCGGGCCCGCTCTTCCAGAGAGGCAGTCAGAAAGAACTTGTGCTCTGCCTCAGGCAATACCACCGTGCCGATATCCCGACCATCCATTACTACCGGCCACTTTTCTCCCAGTGCCCGTTGCCAAATCGTTAGCTTTTCCCGCACAGCCGGAATACGAGCAACCTGAGATACCGCCTGACTTACCTGAGGCGTTCGGATGGCGTCACTGACATCCTCCCCATCTAAAATCACCCGCAATCCTTCAGTTGCTGGGATCAGGTCCACCTCTGTTTCTGTTAGCATATCAGCGATTTCCTTTTCATCTCCCGGATCCAACCCCTGTTTTAAAACCTTCAGGGTAACTGCCCGGTACATTGCCCCTGTATCTACATATAGATAACCCAGTTGCCGGGCCAGCAAACGGGCAATGGTGCTCTTGCCGGCACCAGCAGGTCCATCAATGGCAATTTGTTGTAGTTTGCTCATCACTCAAACCCCTCTTTCTTCTCTCAGCTATTATAACAAAAACCTGCAGTCAAAGAAAAGAAAAAAGGGGCATTTTGCCCCTACCAGCGCCTTTCTGCTCCACCACCGCCCGATGAGCCGCCGCCAAATCCTCCTCCGCCCCGGCGACCTCCGCCAAAAATAGCCGCATAGAAAAACAAATCCATCAACAAGCGGGTAATCCGGGCGCGGTTGAACAGTACATCCAGTAACAACAAGCCAGCGATAATATAAGCGATAGTAATGTTCTTCCTACTCTCCTTTTGCTCCGGTTCAACAGGCTGTACCAGGTTTTTTACCTGATATTCACGAGCAACTTCCTCTACCAGACGACGGTAGCCATTTTCAATACCCCGATTATAATCGCCCTGCCGGAAGTATGGCAAAACTGATTCATCTAAAATGCGTCCCGCTTTCCCGTCGGGGATGGCCCCCTCCAGCCCATAACCAACTTCGATTCTGACTTCCCTTTCATTGGGAGCGATGAGGAACAGCACGCCATTATTGTGTTCCTTACTGCCAATCCCCAGTCTTCTGAATTCTTCGACTGCTATCTGGCTGATAGGTTTACCTTCCAGAGATGGCAGAGTCATCACAACTACTTGAGCCCCAGGAGTGGCCTGTTCTAAAGCAGCTCCTAGTTGATTGATGCGCCGGGCCACCTCTGGAGATAGAATCTCAGCCCGATCCTGAACATAAATGTCCGCCGACCAGGCAGTGTTAAATATTGCGATTAGAAAAGAAAAGAGTAATATCCAAACGGGGAGTACACGGCGCCAGCTTATCCGCATGCCATTTGCCCCCTTTAACTTTTACCAGAGCCAAAATCCACTTTAGGTGCCTGCTCAGCTCCTGGCTGAGCCTGGAAAAATTCTTTGGCATTAAAGCCAAATACTCCTGCTACCAAATTGGTTGGAAAACTTTTCAGATAGGTATTGTAGGCCTGGACAGCTTTATTATAATCCTGGCGGGCCACGGCGATACGATTTTCGGTACCTGCCAGCTCATCCATTAATTGCCGGAAGTTAGCATCTGCCTTAAGGTTAGGATAATTCTCAACTACCACCAGCAAACGGCTTAATGCGCTATCCAGCTGAGCATTAGCTGTTGCTGCTTCCGCCGGTGTTCTGGCCCCGGCCAGGCGGGATCTGGCCTCAGCAATATTGCCCAGTACCTCTTTTTCATGAGCAGCATAACCTTTAACTGTTTCTACCAGATTGGGAATCAGATCTGCCCGCCGCTGCAGCTGGTTTTGCACTTGAGCCCAGCTGCTTTCCACTTGCTGTTCCATCGTTACCAGGTTATTATAAGTACTGCTCAGACTCATACCCAGAACCAGTACAATCCCCAGTATTACCAGAACAGGAATCCACGCCTTTTTCATAAACAATCCCCCTTTTTAAAGTAAAATAAAGAGACCTTTACCCCTTGTGGAGCAAAGGTCTTGCTGCTAAGGCCAAAACCGGGGTCTAACCCGAGTTGACGATTCTGGCTCCCTGTAGTCAGGGCGCTACTCCCCATTTGCTAATTATATTATATTGATTTTTCTCCTCTCAGTCAAGATTGGCTCCTAATCTTTGCAAACTGGAAACAAAGTCAGGATAGGAAACTGGAATTGCTTCACAACCCGAAACAGTAGTAGTCCCATGCGCTACCAGACCAGCAATTAGCAAAGTCATTGCCATTCTATGATCATGGTAGCTTTCTACCCGGGCTCCCTCTAGTTTAGCCCCGCCTTCAATTATCAAGCCATCGGGCATTTCTTCGATGGTAGCTCCCAGTTTGCTCAGTTCCCGGCTTATAGCAGCCAGACGGTCCGATTCCTTGACCCTGAGCTCTGCGGCATCCCGGATTATGGTCCGACCACGGGCCACCGCTGCCGCCAGAGCCAGTACAGGAATTTCATCAATCAATCTGGGAATAAGCTCCCCTCCTATTTCTACACCCTGTAACTCCGCCGATTCTACCAGCAGGTCTGCCACCGGTTCATCGCCAAATCGGCGATAATTCATCAGTTGAATTCTGGCCCCCATTGCCTGTAAAACATCAAGAATACCGGTACGAGTAGGATTGACACCCACCTGTTTTAAATAAAGGCTGCTATTGGGAATGATACTGGCAGCTACCAGCCAGAAGGCTGCGGAAGAGATATCACCCGGTACCTGTACTGGAACAGCCTGCAATTTCTGTCCGCCCTCAACCCAGAGCCGGTTTCCTTCCTGCCCTATTTCAACACCAAAAGTGCGTAACATTCTTTCCGTGTGATCCCGGCTGACAGCAGGCTCCTGTACCTCTGTTTTCCCTTCAGCCCGCAGCCCAGCCAGCAACAGAGCAGATTTCACCTGCGCACTGGCCACAGCGGAAAGGTGCTGACAGCCAACCAGTTTACCGCCCTGGATGGCCAGGGGAGCCAGCTTACCCTGACTTCGGCCCTGAATCTGGGCTCCCATCTTTTGTAATGGCTCAGTTACCCGGCCCATAGGTCGCCGCCGAATCGAAGCGTCTCCTGTCAGGACGCTGAAGAAATCCGTGCCGGCCAGAATGCCCAGCAGTAGCCGCATGGTAGTACCGCTATTGCCCACATCCAGTACATCAGACGGCTCTTTTAATCCCTGCCAGCCACGCCCATGAACCTTCAGGGCACCTGGTCCAGTTTCCTCGATCTCAACTCCCATCTGGCGCAAACAGGACACTGAGCTGAGACAGTCAGCCCCGGGCAAAAAGCCGCTGATTTCAACAGTGCCTTCTGTTAATGCTCCCAGCAACACTGCCCGATGGGAAATGGACTTATCTCCCGGAATCATCAACTCGCCTTTGATCCCTGCACTGGGTCCTTGAACTCGAATTTGCTCTACCATATCCTTCATCCTTATCCCATATTTTGCCGGTAAACCCTGGCTTGTTCCAGAAGCATACTCAACCGTGTCTCGTCGGTATTACTCAAGGCATCTTTAACTGTTGTTAAAAAGACCTGTAAATCATCAATAGCTGCCAGAATTTCTTCCCTATTGGTCAAAAATATATCCAGCCACATTGGCACCGGACTACCAGCAATTCTGGTCGTATCCCGTAATCCTGGCCCGGCCCATCGTAATGCCTCCTGCCCCAGAGCACATACTACATTGTGCAATAATCCCCCTGCTACCAAATGGGGTAAGTGGCTTAGGCGGGCTGTGATGCGATCATGGTCCCTGGCGGTAATCAGGCGCTCTTTAGCGCCAACGGCCTGTACCATCTCCCTGACCAGCTCCAGGTGTTCCGGACCACAGTTCTCTCCTGGACAGAGAAACCAGGTTGCCCCCTGAAAAAGTCTGGCAGAAGCTGCTGCTATTCCCTTTTTTTCTGAACCGGCCATGGGATGACCGCCAATCCATGCTGTTCCCCGGGGTAAGCAAGCTGCAATCTTCCGTTCCAGTTCCCCTTTAGTAGAACAAAGGTCGGTTAACACCGCGCCCCGGGCCAGGCTGGCTGCCACCGATTCCACCAGTTGCATAGCTGTTCTGACTGGCACTGCCAAGACCACCAGATCAGCAACAGCTACAACTTCAGCCAGTTCCTCCCCAATCTCAATCCCAGGTATTAACCGGGTAGCTTTTTTTCTTACTTCCGGGTCAATATCCCAACCCCTGAGCTGCCAGCTGGTATTTTGACTTAAAGCACTAGCCAATGAGCCGCCCATTAGGCCCAGTCCAATAATGGCTATCTTGCGTACTACTGTCATCGCCTTCACCCCAGCTCTTTTCCCAGTGCTATAGCCAGTTTTCTTACTTGTTCCACCAGATGGGCAAAATTTTCCGGAGTCAGGGACTGGGGTCCGTCGGAGACAGCCTCACTCGGATTAGGATGCATTTCAATCATTAACCCATCAGCACCTGCTGCCAGTCCTGCCAGCGCCATTGGAGTTACCAGTTTCCATTTACCTGTACCATGGCTGGGATCCACCAGAATGGGCAAATGGGAAAGTTGACGAGCAAGAGCTACCGCATTCAAATCCAGGGTATTACGGGTAGAAGTCTCAAAGGTACGGATACCGCGTTCACAGAGAATAACCTGGAAGTTGCCGGCAGATAAAATATATTCCGCTGCCAGCAGCCATTCTTCAACGGTAGCACTCATCCCCCGTTTTAATATAACCGGCTTACCAGCCCTGGCTACCTCCTTCAGAAGCAGGAAGTTTTGCATATTGCGGGCTCCGATCTGCAGAATATCGGCATATTCGGCCACCAGCTCCAGAGAGCGAGGATCCACCACTTCCGTAGCCACCGGCAGGCCGGTTTCCGCTCGCGCTCGGGCCAGTAATTTTAATCCCTCTTCTTCCATGCCCTGGAAGGAGTAGGGGCTAGTACGAGGTTTATAAGCTCCCCCTCGCAAAATACTGGCTCCGGCGGCTTTGGCCAGTCGAGCTGCCGTTAAAATCTGCTCCTCCCCTTCCACCGCACAGGGGCCGGCAATAATCTGCACTTTTCCTCCGCCAATCTGGACATCCCCTACCGTTACTACCGTATCCTGGGGATGAAAATCCCGGCTGGCCAGTTTATAAGGCCGTAAAATTGGTACAACTCGTTCTACCTGGGGTAAAGCCTCCAGAGCCAGACTGGCTGCCAGTTCCCGGTCCCCGATGATGCCCAGGATGGTTCGTTCAATCCCCTGGGACAGATGTACCCTTAGTCCTGCTCGTTCGATCATTTCAATAACCTGATTTTTTTCCTGCTCTCCTGCCTGGGCAGTTAACACAACGATCATCACTACCATCCTCCCATCCTGCTATTTAGTAACAATTAGCTATTAATTACTTCCCTTAAAGCCTGGATAAAGCCTTGATTTTCCTCCGGCAATCCTACTGTGACCCGCAACCAGGTTCCCAGTCCTACATCCCGCACTATATAGCCTTTGCGCAAGAGTTGCTGAAATACTTCAGCAGCCGGACGCCCTACATTAATCAGAACAAAATTGGTATAGGAAGGTACGTATTCCAATCCCAGCTTCTCCAGGGCCGTGTAGAAAAACTGTAATCCCTGGGCATTTAACTCCCGTACCCTTTCCAGGTGGACCTGATCTGCCAGAGCTGCCCGGGCAGCCGCCTGGGCCAGAGCATTCACATTAAAAGGCGGCCTAACCCGTTCCAGGTTTTGCACGATTTCCGGTTTGGTTAAAGCATAACCCACCCGCAATCCTGCCAGTCCATAGATTTTGGAGAAGGTGCGCAAAACAATCACATCCCTGCCCTGGCGCAAATAGTCCAGGCCATCGGGATACTCTTCATTATTGACATATTCATAATAAGCTTCATCGAAAACTACCAGCACTCCTGCCGGAACCCTGGCCATAAAGGCAGCTACTTCCTCTCTGGTCACCATAGTACCGGTGGGATTATTGGGATTGCAGAGAAAAATCATCCTGGTTTTTTCAGTAATCGCCTGAGCCATAGCGGGTAGGTCATGTCGCCAATCAGCCGTCAAAGGTATTTCAACCGGCACTCCCTCCATCATCCTGACCACAGGCTCATAGCGGGGAAATGACGGTTTGGCCATAATCACTTCATCCCCAGCTTCCACATAAGCCAGAGCCAGCAGCTGAATCAGTTCATCGGAACCATTGCCTAAAGCGATCTGTTCAATGGATACCTGCCAGTGTTTAGCCAGGGCCTCCTTCAGATAATAACCATTTCCATCCGGATATAAATTGGTTTTGCCGGCTTGATCCACCATGGCTGCAATAGCCTTTGGTGAAGGCCCGACCGGATTTTCGTTGGAAGCCAGTTTGGCGACCCGGGTAAGTCCTAGCTCCCGCTGAACTTCTTCAATTGGTTTTCCCGGCACATAGACTTTAATTTTTTCTAGAGATTTCCTTGCCTGCACCACACTCTCTTCCCCCCTCTGTAGAAATTTGGCAAAAAGGGCACCCCTGATAGGAGTGCCCGCTGATGGACGGAATGTCCCCATCTGCGTTATTGTTTTCCTCCTACCTGCCTTCCTACCAGTTCTAGTAAAATCTTTACAGTCTACCATCCTACCCAGCAACTACATTGAAACTTACTTTGCTTCATCTTACCATAATCCCATAAATTTTGTAAAGACTAAATTGCTATTTCCCGTCCAATAGCCTGCGCAATCTTCTGCAAA
Organism: Carboxydocella sp. JDF658; assembly: GCF_002049395.1. Lineage (NCBI taxonomy): Bacteria > Bacillati > Bacillota > Clostridia > Eubacteriales > Clostridiales Family XVI. Incertae Sedis > Carboxydocella > Carboxydocella sp. JDF658. The sequence goes on from NZ_BDLR01000090.1 coordinate 47,802, forward strand.
TCCTGCATCAGTTTATGAAAGTTAGCCGGAGTAAGAGACTGAGGACCATCACAGAGAGCTTCTGCTGGATTGGGGTGAACCTCAATCAGCAAACCATCTGCTCCTGCTGCAATCGCTCCTTTAGCCATAGCCGCTACCAGCTGCCAGCGGCCGGTAGCATGGCTGGGATCTACAATTACGGGTAAATGGGAAACTTCTTTTACTACCGCAACTGCACTTAGATCCAGCGTATTGCGGGTTGCTGTCTCAAAAGTGCGGATTCCCCGTTCACAGAGGATGATCTGGTCATTCCCCTGGCTCATTATATACTCGGCAGCCAGTAACCATTCTTCAATAGTAGCTGCCAGGCCTCGTTTCAATAAGATCGGCTTCCCAATTCTACCAGCTTCTTTTAAAAGGGCGAAATTTTGCATATTCCGGCTGCCAATTTGCAAAATATCCGCATATTCAGCTACCAACTCCAGATCCCGGGTGTCCATGACCTCGGTCACTACAGGCAAACCGGTCTCCCTTCTGGTTTCAGCCAGCAACTTCAGGCCTTCTTCCATCAAGCCCTGAAAAGCATAGGGAGATGTTCTTGGTTTAAAGGCACCGCCCCTTAAAACCCTGGCCCCGCCTTCTTTAACGGCATAAGCAGCAGCCAGCAGCTGTTCCTTGCTTTCCACGGCACAGGGCCCAGCCATCACTATTATTTCCCTATCCCCGACTTTCAGTTCCTCATTTATGGTTACAACGGTGGCCTGGTCCAAATGCTGTCTTGCCACCAATTTTAATGGAGTCATTTCAACTTCCCTCCTCATCTCCCAGGGCAGCCTTTAACTCACCAATATAAGCTGTCAATTCCCTGAGGGCCCGGGGAGATGTTCCATCTTCTATTAACTTTTTCATCACAGCACTACCAATAACAACCCCATCACAATAGGGCTGAATTTTTTTTATCTGTTCAGGTTTATTAAAACCAAAACCTACAACTACAGGCAGGCCAGAATTTTCCTTGGCGGCCACAAGAAAGTCCGTTAATCTATTCGACAAATGCGTTCGAATTCCTGTAGTGCCGGTTACAGAAATGCAGTAAAGAAAGGGTTCTTTCAGTTTCCGCATCTCCTGCATCCTGGCCACCGGCGTTGTGGGTGCTGCCATAGGAATCTGGGCTAGGCCGTAGGGCTTGAGTATGGGTTCCAACCAGTGGCGTTCTTCCAGAGGAATATCTGGCACAATCACACCACCAATCCCTGCTTCTACCAGCCTTTCTCCTGCCTGGTCTAACTGTAAAAGTGGATTGGCGTAAGTCATAAGCAAGAACGGCACTGTTCTTAGCTCCACTGGTAAGTTTTTTAAACAATCCAGTACTTTTTCCGCAGTTGTTCCAGCCTGTAATGACAGTTTGGCTGCTTCCTGAATAACCGGCCCATCAGCACTGGGATCGGAAAAAGGCAGCCCCACTTCGATCAAATCAGCGCCACCTTCCAGTACAGCTGCCAGAATTTCAGGAAAGAGCTCCATGCGGGGATAACCAGCCGTGAGATAGATGATTAAATTTTTCTTAGCTCTAAGCATCTACCTCACCTCCTAGTTGCTGGAGTGTATGGACATCTTTATCGCCTCGACCGGAAAGACAAATAACCATAATTCTATCAGGTCCAAGTTCCCGGGCCAACGGCAGTGCACCTGCAATAGCATGAGCACTTTCCAGTGCGGGTAAGATTCCTTCCGTCCGACATAGCAATTCCGCAGCCTGTAATGCTTCCTGATCGGTGACTGCCAGGTAGCGGGCCCGCCCGGTTTTATGCAGAAAAGCATGTTCTGGACCTACCCCCGGGTAATCCAATCCCGCTGATACAGAATGTGCTTCCAGAATTTGACCATGAGCATCCTGTAATAAAAAGGTCCTGGCTCCATGCAAAACTCCGGGACGACCACAATTTAGTGTTGCCGCATGTTGCCCCGTAGCCAAACCTTTGCCTGCAGCTTCCACTCCATATAAGGCTACCTGAGTGTCCTGTAGAAAAGGATAAAATATGCCCATAGCATTACTGCCCCCACCGACACAGGCCACAATAGCGTCAGGCAACCGCCCTTCTTTGTCCAGTATTTGTCTTTTTGTCTCCTCCCCGATAATTTTTTGAAATTCCCGAACCAGGGTTGGATATGGATGAGGGCCTACCACCGAACCGATGATATAGTGACAGTGTTCAATTCGGGTAACCCATTGCCGCAAAGCCTCATTGGTGGCATCTTTAAGAGTGCAGCTGCCACTTTGCACAGGCACCACTTCAGCCCCTAAGAGCTGCATCCGTAAAACATTCAGCTGCTGTCTTTCTACATCTTTTGCCCCCATATAAACTGTACATTTTAGATTCAACAGGGCCGCCGCAGTAGCTGTCGCTACTCCGTGCTGGCCTGCCCCTGTCTCGGCTATAACCTCTTTTTTCCCCAGTTTTCTGGCCAGCAACGCCTGACCCAGGGTATTATTGATTTTATGACTGCCTGTGTGGTTCAAATCTTCGCGTTTAAGATAAATTTTAGCCCCACCAGCCAGCTTCGTCAAGTTAGCAGCATAATACAGGGGAGACGGTCGCCCAACATAATCCCTTAACAAATAATTTAACTCTTCCCAAAAAGCCTTATCCTCTTTGATCGCAAAGAAAGCATGTTCCAGTTCCTGTAAAGCAGGAATTGCCGTTTCAGCCACAAACCTGCCGCCAAAATTTCCGAAATACCCTGCTCTTGCCATTACCATAGCTAAAACCTCCTTATGATTGCGGCTACCCTGGCCATTTTTTCAGCATCTTTGATTCCAGGCTGGCTTTCCACCCCGGAATTTACATCCACCAAATCGGGTTGAAAGATTTCTAATAATTTGGGGATGTTTTCTGCATTTAAGCCTCCAGCAATCCAAACTGGTTTGGGCAACCGCAGGTTTTGTAAAACCGTCCAGTCAAAATTCTGGCCTGATCCTCCCCGGTTATTGTCCAGCAGTATAGCTTCCACTACCTGTAGAAAAGGTTCCAGTTCCTTTCGCAGTTGACTGCCATCGCGATAAACCACAGACCAGGCCTTGACTGCTGGCCACTTTAAGGCAGAGCAATAGGCCGGGCTCTCCCGCCCGTGAAGCTGCAACAAATCCAGATTCAAATCCCGAGCCAGATTGTAGGCCTCCGTAACAGGCACATCAGCCACTACCCCCACTTTCCAGCAAGAAGAAGGGACTTTTTCCAGAATGGCCCGGGCTTGTTCCAGGCTAACCCTTCTTTTGCTTTCAGCTCCAATGATGACTCCGATGGCGTTAGCACCGAGGTAAACTGCCTTTTCTGCGTCTTCTACCCTGGTAAGACCACAAACTTTGAATTTCAACAAAAAAATCCCTCCCCAAAGGAAAGAGAGGGTGAAAGACTGATTTAGTTCCCTCATCTCTCCTCAACTCTGCTCTCCTGAGCTATGCTAATACTTCCTGAACTCAAAATAGCGACTGCCAGCATGATAGCTAGCCCCCCACCGATTTGAGAGAGGCTGAGCCGCTCTCCCAGAAACCAGAAAGCGGTCAAGGCGGCAACCACCGGTTCCAACATGGAAATTATCACTGTCTCTGTTGCGGAAATACGTTTAAGGCCGGCAAAATAAAGGCCAAAAGGAATAATAGTAGCGAAAAGGGCAATGTAAATAAAAAACGCCACTGTTTCTACAGAGTTTACCTGGGCCAGCAGCCGCCTGGGACTGTTGATTAGCCACCAGGGTAAGCCCCCAGCCAGCAAAGCCCATCCCAGGGTAGTCCAGGGGGTATATTTCTGTAAAACCTGTTTGCCGTAAACGGTATAGAACGCTGCTGTTACAGCAGATGCCAAACCGGTAAGTAATCCATCCAGAGGAATGCCCTCTAAACTTAGTTCCGGGCCCATTATCATTAGTGCGCTCCCGGTAATCGCCAGGATTAAAGCTAAAAGGCCCCGGAAATCCGGTAACTGTTTCTGCCAAACCCAGGCATACAGAGAAACCAGGACAGGGGAAAGATATTGCAGGAAAACGGCCAGGGCCACATTAACCCTGCTTACTGTATAGAGATAAGTGAACTGCACACCGGCCATCCCTAAAATCCCAAGAATAATGATTTTGCCATAATCCTGTCTCTCAATTTTAAGCAACTGTCTCTGCTTGATTGACAGCCAGGCCAATAACAGCCAGGCCGACAAATTCAACCTAATCTGGACCAAAATCAGGGGATCTACCTGTTTATTAAAGAAATACTTGGCAACTGTTCCTGAAAAGCCCCATAAACCAGCAGCCAGTACTACCATGAAAGCCCCTTTTAAATGTTGATTCGTAATCATTCCCTCCTGCAATCCAGTATTTTTCTGATCACTTCCCCTGGTTCTTGACTGCGCATTAAACGGGTTCCGATTAATAATCCATCTGCACCAGCCGACAGCAATACCTTAGCATCTTCGGCCGTATTGATACCACTGGCGGCAATTACTTTTCTACCCTGGCAGAAAGGAAGCAAGTGCAGGCTACGTTTGAGATCCACCTCTAAAGTAAACAGATCCCGGTTATTAATCAAAATAATTTCTCCATCGGTCTGCTGAACCAGTCCCCAATCCCTTTCATCAAAAATTTCCAGGACCGGCTCAATTCCGACTTGACGACAGCAGGCAACCAGCCTTTGCAAGGTACTCAGATCCAGCAAACGAACTATCAGCAACAGTGCATCAGCTCCGGCCTTTCTGGCTGCATAAACCTGAGCCGGATAAAGGATAAAATCCTTGGCCAGAATCGGAAGCCTTACATGTTTTTTTATTTCAGTTAACAGCTCCAGGTCTCCTTGAAAGAATTCCGGTTCAGTGACAACGGAGATCGCTGCTGCTCCGTTTTGTTCATAAGCCTTTGCCCGTTCAACTGCCTCCTGGCGTAAACCAAGGGGGCCGGCACTGGGGGATGCCAGTTTAATTTCTGCCAGCAGAGCCGGTTTTGTAGCAAAAATTGCTGAGAAGGGGCGTGATTCAGGCAAATCCCTTATACCTTCTTGCCTATAAATGGCGCTTGCTTTTCCCCATCTGGCTTCCACATTGGTTAGGATCTTTTTTAAAAAAGGCGCCTGTTTCACATAGCCACCTCCCTGACCCCAATCTCAGCCAGATAGTTAGCCACTCTGCCTTGTAATATCGCCTCACGGGCTATCCTTACACCCTCTCTCAGGTCACTGATCGTTCCAGCAACCCAGAGGGCCAGCGCAGCATTGGCCACTGTAGCTTCCAGAAGCGGACCTGCCTGGGGTCGGAAAAAGAGGTCCAGTAACATTCTGGCATTTTGCCGCTGGTCCCCACCCTTCAAATCCTGCAACTGACAACCAGCTATTCCTATTTCCTCCGGCATCACGGACTTAATGGTTATTTGTCCATCCTGGACCAGAGCCAGCAAATTTTCCCCAGTGGGTGAGAATTCATCCAATCCGTCTGCTCCGTGGACAACCACTCCTCGCTTCCTTCCCAGCTCTACCATTACTTCAGCAAAGGGTTTAACCCAGCTGGTTGCAAAAACCCCAATCACCTGAGCCTGAGGATGTGCCGGGTTACAAAGAGGGCCCAGCAAGTTAAAAACTGTTCTTACCCCCATTTCCTTTCGCACAGGCATCACTGTCGCCAGAGCTGGATGATAAAAGGGAGCGAACAAAAAGACAAATCCCTGTTCTTCTAAAATCCTGGCTGCCCGTTCCGGTTGATTGGGCAAAGGCAAACCCAGTTCCTCTACCAGATCGGCACTGCCACAGCGACTACTTACGGAACGGTTACCGTGTTTGGCTACTGGTATCCCCAGGGCCGCTGCCACCAGCGCTGCTGCTGTCGATAAATTAAAGGTACCGGCTCCATCCCCGCCAGTGCCACAGGTATCAATGACCAGGGGTAAATTGTGTTTCACCGGGCGAGCAAAACGCAACATGGCCCTAGCCAGAGCCGCCACTTCCTCCGGCCGTTCCCCGCGCAAACGCAGCGCAGCCAGCACAGCCGCAATTTGAGCCGGCAAAGCCTGCCCGGTAAGAATCAAGCTCATAAGCTCTTCAGCTTCCAGTGCGGTCAATATCTGTCCCTGTAAAATTTTCTCCAATAAATCCTTGACTCTACTCAACTCTCCTCAACTCCTTATCCTAATAACTCATCTTCAGAAAATTGCGTAATAAGTCCTTGCCTACTTCGGTGAGAATGGATTCAGGATGAAACTGTACTCCTTCTACTAAAAACTCCTTATGTCTAATCCCCATGATCTCTCCCTGGGCTGTTTCTGCGGTAATCTCCAGACAATCAGGCAAAGTCTCTTTTTCCACAATCAGAGAATGATAACGGGTGGCTATAAACGGGTTGGGCAATCCGGCAAAAACCCCCTTGCCATCGTGATATATTTCAGAAGTCTTACCATGCATCAGTCGCTCTGCCCTGACCACCTTACCTCCAAAAACCTGGCCGATGGACTGATGTCCCAGACAGACTCCCAGGATGGGGATTTTACCAGCAAAATATTTAATCACATCCAGGGAAATTCCGGCTTCATTGGGAGTACATGGTCCAGGACTGATGACAATATGTTGCGGCGAGAGATCTTCTATTTCTTCAACCGTAATTGCATCATTGCGAAATACCCTGATTTCCTCCCCCAGTTCCCCCAGGTATTGAACCAGATTGTAAGTAAAAGAATCGTAATTATCAATCATTAAAATCATTCAATTTTTACCTCCCAGCCAAGTGCTTTAAACATTGCATTGCCTTTATGAATTGTTTCCCAGTATTCACGCTCGGGATCAGAATCAGCCACAATCCCTGCTCCTACACGAACCTGGGCCTGATTTTTCTGCATAACAATAGTTCTGATCGCAATACAGGTATCAATATCGCCGGCAGAACTAAAATAGCCAATTGCTCCAGCATAAAGCCCCCTGCCATCGGCTTCCAGCTCATTAATTATTTCCAGGGCTCTTACCTTTGGAGCACCACTTACTGTTCCTGCCGGAAAACAGGACCAGAAGGCATCCACACTATCATACTCATCCCCCAGTTCACCATGTACAGAAGAAACCAGGTGCATGACATGAGAATATTTTTCGATTTTATAAAAATCTTTCAACCTTACAGTCCCGGAACGGGCCACTTTGCCGATATCATTTCGACCCAGATCAACCAGCATTAAATGTTCTGCCCGTTCCTTCTCATCCCCTAATAATTCTGCTGCAATCTTGCTGTCTTCTACATCAGTCCGTCCGCGTGGTCGCGTCCCGGCGATCGGGCGCGTTTCAATCCATCCATCTTTTACCCTTACCAGCATTTCCGGTGATGATCCTATAATCTGGTAATCACCCATTTGTAAATAATAGTGGTAAGGGGAAGGATTAAAATTGCGTAGATCTCTGTACACATCTAAAGGCTGACGAGTAGTTAACCCGTAAAAAGGCTGAGATAGAACTACTTGAAAGATATCTCCTGCGCTAATATAGTCTTTAGCTTTTTCCACCATATTTAGAAAATCCGCTTTTGCATATAAAGCTTTAGCTGGCTGGATTGTGGGATTCTGCTTGTCCTTAGACAGAGCAACTGCCTGAATCTGTTTAAGTTGTTTGATGATTTCCTCAACCTCGCGGTTTAAACCCGGGCTGTTAACAATTACTTTGCATTGTTTTTCCTGTCTATCAAGAATAATCACGTTTCTGGGTCTTAGCAAGATCGCGCCAGGAAATTGAAAAATGTCCTTTTTCCGCCCACACTCGTTCAGCCGGTGCTCTTTTTCCCGATAGGCCATATCGAAGGAAATACAGCCCACAAATCCATTATAAAATGGTTCAAGTTCTTTTAACAGGGGAAATTTATTCTTTTTTAATAATTTCGATAATTCTTCCCTATCATCTGCAAAGATATACTCTTCACCATCCCAGCCGATGATAGTATAACGTGCCAGTTTCTGGGGTCCTTCAGAACTCTCCAGCAAAAAACCAGTTCCTGAACCAACTAATTGTTCAAAAATGAGAGATGGGTCCTGTAACCAGTGATCTTGCGCCGCAATTATTCTGTAAGCAGGCAAATCCCACTGAGATTCCTGAACTGGGTACAAAAAAATCTCCTCCTTTCGAGGAGATGAAGATAGCCAAAAAAGCCCATACCAAAAAGGCTGGGCTTTCTTTCTAACCCTTTCCCTTCTCGGCTCTCCTCATCTCTCCTCAACTCATCCATGCTCAATGATATTTAGTTGTATATATATTACCATCGTACAAGTTTTTAAGTCAATATGCTTACGAAAAAATATAAAAATCACCCCTGAACATATCGTTCAGGGGTGAATCGTCCGGCAGCGACCTACTCTCCCAGGACCCTGCGGTCCAAGTACCATCGGCGCTGGTGGGCTTAACTGCCGTGTTCGGTATGGGTACGGGTGTTGCCCCACCGCCATTACCACCGGACTATTCTTTTAAGGGATAAGTTACTGCTCCCTCAAAACCGCACAGAGTTCTTTTGAGGTTAAGACCTCGACCTATTAGTACCGGTCCGCTCAAAGCCTTGCGGCTCTTACACTCCCGGCCTATC
>NZ_BDLR01000091.1:0-15409 GCF_002049395.1 Carboxydocella sp. JDF658
CGTAAAATCCCCCACATTCCCGCCTCGACATCCCAGCGTAAGACCCCCGCCCGGTAGAGATAATCCCCCGGCACTCTGAATCTGCCCCCGGCTTTTTCCCGTAAATACAGGGTCCAGCTGTTGCCAATGCTCACTTTTCCCTGGCAGGCGATAATACTGGTCCCCAGAGTCCAGGTATGGCCGTGAATGAGGAAAGAGGTATTGCGGGGTTTGCTGGCAGCCATGCCGAAGTGAAAGACCAGGGGTTCACCGGTATAGGCTTCAAACAGGGGTGTTGCCGGGTCGCCATGAACAGCTGAGCTGAAGACCAGGGCCGGATCGGGGTTGAAGGCCAGTCGGTTAGCCAGCCGTTCACTGCGGTAATTGAAGGCTTTATGTCCCTGATCTTCAAAGTCCTCAACTTCCTGCGGGTCAGGTATCCGCTGACCCTGCTGATCAAAAAGTTCAATACCGTTGTGGGCAATGACTGCGAATTCCCGGTAGGGCGGTTGGCCAGGAGGATAGATGAGTAAATGAGCGCCATGGCTGCGGGGTTTGCCGCTATAGGGATCAAGCCAGTAGGAACCTGGCGGTTCAACAATTATGGCTCCGAACAGCCCCCGTTGCCGGTGGTTGCGCAGGTCAGTCATACTGTAGAAGAAATGCAGGCCCGGGACGTCAGCCTGAAAACGGTAGACCCGGGAAGCGCCGGGAGGAATGGTGCTGTCGGGATTGAAGCCGACGGCAGCGCCATCCTGTTCCGGACCCAGATAGGTCAGGGTCTGGATGTGCAGGGAAACCCGGCTGGAGGCAGGCCAGGGTATTTGCAGGGGCACTTCCGGGAAGGTGGCTGAAGGCAGGTACTCCGGCAGTTTGTTGGTGAGGTGGATTTCCACCACTTCACCCAGGTTGGCCCGCAGCAGCAAGGGTTCGGGAACAAGCGTGCCCTGCCGTATGGCCGCCTCATCGCGAGCCAGAGCGAAAAGCAGCCCATTGGGATCATGATCACCAAAGCGGTTATACACAATGGGGTGAGCCATGGCTACCACCTGGTAACGCCGCACCGGACCGGCTGGCAATGGCCGGATGGGAGCGGTCAGAGGCAGATATTGCCGGTCAGGCAACGGGTGCAAATGGGCAACCGGTCGGACATGGACCCGGAAAATACCCCATAGACCCAGCCAGAGGTCATCGATGCCGCCGAAATAATAGAGATAATCAGTACGACGCTGGGCCCGGGCGGTGAAAAAGAAATTGAAGGCTTCCGAAATACCGATGGTCTGGCTGGAAGTACGGGGGGATGCTGGATCCCGGGGCTGACGGTGCCAGCGGTGGCCGTGTAAAATAAAGGAATGCTGTTCTTCCTGGGCCCCATCCAGCAGCCGGATGCGGACGGGATCGCCGGCATAGGCTTCCAGCAGGGGGGTATCGGGCTCGCCGTGCACCCGGGAGCTGAAGACATAAGCCGGATCGCCGGGACGGAACAGAAATGGGGTACAGCGGTAGTTAATCCCCATTACCCCGGGATCCTGGGGCGAATCAGGAAAAGGCGGCGGATTCAGGGGTTGCCCTTCCCGATCGAAGAGAAGAGCAAAGTCGTGGACAAAGAGGACGAATTCCCGGAAATCCGGCAGGAAAGGGTTGTGAATGATGGCCCTGGTGCCGGATTTCAAGGGTATGCCGGTACCGGGATCGAGATAAATGGAATGAGGTGGCTCTACGATCAGGGCGCCGAAAACCCCGTGTTGCTGGTGCAGGTTGGCAAACTGATGGTCATGGAAAAAAACTGCATGCAATTCCCGGTCACAGTACCACTGGTAGACAATGGTCTCACCATAGGGGGCGCTGCTGTCGTAATTCCAGCCATTAGCGGATCCGTCAGAACATTGCACATCGAATTTCACCAGATGAATATGGATGCCGGCTTCAGTGGTATGATGCCGGTTTTGAAAAGCATTGCCGCCCAGTTGCAGGGGGAATTTGTTGGTGAATTTCACCCGCACCACTTCACCGGCATTGGCCCGAATCACCAGAGGTTCTGAGACTTTCTGGCCGGATAAAACAGCCTCTTCATCTTCGGCCAGTACGTACAGGCGTCCCTCCGGGTCATGCCAGCCCTGCTGATTGTAGACCAGGTCCCGGCTGATTCCGACAATCTCATATTCCCGTACCGGGGCATCGGGAGGGGCTGGATTGGCGAAAACCGCACCGGGCCGGGCATTGGCAGCAAAGGCCGCCTGTTCCAGCGGTGTCGGATCTCGTCCGCCGACTATGCCCAGAGGAGGAGCCGGGGGTTTCTGACCGAAAATGCCAGGAATAAAGAGGGGGAAGCCAGGGCGTTCCGGAGCAGGCGCTGGCGGCGGCTGGCGGTCAGGCAAAGGCTGCAGAGCCTTGATGGGGGTGCCATCGGGGTAGAAACGGCTGCCATCTTCCAGCACATCATGGGTACGCCAGAGGCCCCACATACCATTATCGAAGTGAGGATAGAGATGACAGTGAAAAATAGCGTCTCCGAAGTTACGGGCCAGGCTGCCGGCACCGTGCAGGGGTTTGAAGGTATAGGTTTCCTGGGGGCTGATGCTGATCGAGTCGATGATGGGAGAGCGGGGATTATCCGGTTCCAGATGCCACTGGTAGAGATGGAGGTGGAAGACATGGGTCTCCTTGATTCCGGCATGAATGAGATGGAAAACCGCCGGGTCCCCGATATAAGCGTGGAAAACAGGAGTGGCCGGATCACCGTGTACCCAAGAGCTCATCATACATTCCTCGCCGCTGCAGCCCCCGCGGGGCGGCCGAATGCGGCTGGGTTCGGAGCGATAACTGATGGTATGCACTTCCACCACTGGCTCCGGATGCATGGGATCGATGATGGGGCCGCCATCAGCTGCCACGGCCGGGAATTCGTCATGGAAGAAGACGACATATTCCCGAAAGGAGGGACGTCCGGGCGGGTGAATATCGGCTGCGGTGCCACTGGGCAATTCGCCTCCCGTCTCGGGATCGGTCCAGCGGGAGCCGGGAGGTTCGACGATCAGTGCACCCCAGAGACCATTGGCATTGCTGCCGGTCTCACTGCTGAGGGGGTTGGCCAGGTCATTGAACAGGTAGGCTCCTTCCCGGGGACAGAACCAGCGATAGGTGCTAGAGCCACCCGATGGGGCCAGGGATGACTGGTTCAGGCCCACCAGGCTGCCGTCACTTGTCTGTATGGAATAGGCGGCTTTTTGGATATGCATGGAGACCGGGAAGGGCAGCTGGTTTTCCAGCAGCACTTCCACCCATTCGCCGGCACAGGCCCGGATGACCAGGGGCTGGACCAGAGGCACCGGTTGTCCGGGGTTGCTGGCAATTTGTTGCCGTAGCTCAGCTTCCCTTTCTTTCAGGACAAACATCATGCCATTGGGATTGTATTCTCCAGCCCTGTTGAGCACGATGGGCACAGAAAGAGCGACTACATGGTAGTAACGGGCAGGTGCAGACACGGGCATCCCTCCCGCTATTTGTTCCTTCTCTATATTATGGACCGCCGGGCAAAGGAGTGCTTTGACACCTTTCTGGCTTTATGCCCATAAAATATAGCAAAAAAGCCCGGAGGTGGGCAAAATGGGCCATAATGATGACTGTAGCAAAGACAAACTGAAAGTGAAAATTCGCCAGTCGGAGGATGGGCGAAAGAAAAAAATCAAACTGGAAAATGACTTTATGTCCATCAGTATCCGTATTAAGGATGCTAAAGTTGATGTGGACTGCGATGGAGATTAATGCAAATATTGTCCATAAAATTGCAACTTTTAAAAAATGAGTCTTTAATCACAAGGATTTATTAGAATTGTAGCGAAGTATTAAAAATAAAAAATGGCAGCATGAGGAGAGCGAACAGGATGAAAGAAAAAGAAAGAGAAAATCTAATAGACATGGCTTTAGCGGAGAATACTGCTGGTAGTCTGGCCCGAGCCACTGGTCAGGCTTTTTTCCAGCAGCTTGTTTATTATCTGGCCCGCTTGTTGAAAATGAGCCATGTGCTGGTGGGTGAATATTTACCGGAAACTAACCAGGTGCGCACTGTTGCCGTTTGGGCTGAAGGGTTGGCCTGGGATAATTTCTGCTTTAATCTAAAGGAACTCCCCTGTGCCAGGCTGATGGCAGGACAGTTTTGTTGCTGCCCGCAGGGGTTGAGCCAGGCTCCGACATTCCCTCTCCTGAAGGGAAAGTTAGAAAGCTGTGTTGCTGCTCCCCTTCTTGATGCTGAAGGGAGATTGCTGGGGCTCTTGCTGGCCCTGGATCGTCAGCCTCTACGGGATCAGCAAGTGGTAGAAAAAGTGCTAAAGATTTTTACCATGCGGGCTGTATTGGAACTGGAACGCCTGCAACTGGAGGAAAAATTGCGGCAAATGGCTTACCGGGACCCGGTGACGGGTTTACCAAACCGGCGCTGGTTTTGTGAGCAGCTGGCCCAGGCTTTAGAACTGGTAAGGCTAAACCTGGACACGGTGACGGTTATGTTCGTGGACCTGGACCGGTTGAAATTTGTCAATGATACTCTGGGCTTTCTGGCGGGAGATGAATTGCTGTTGCAAACAGCCCGGCGCCTGCTGGAGAGCGGGGGAGAAAAGCTGCGGATTGCTCGTCTCAGCGGGGATAAATTTGCCGTCCTGGCTCAGGGGATTGGGACAGAGAAGGAAGCGCTGGAGCTGGCCCGCAGGCTGATTAAAATTATGGCAGAGCCGTTTAAGATCAAAGGGGAAAAAATCTATACTTCCGTCAGTATCGGGATTACCCTGGCTCCTCAGCAGGGCATTGATAAAGAGGAATTAATGAGGCAGGCGGATACCGCCCTGTTTGAAGCCAAGGAACAGGGTCGCAATCTTTGCCGGGTCTTTGATCGGGACATGGGGGCCAAAAGCCTGGAAAACATGCAGCTGAAAGCCGATCTGGACCAGGCCCTGGCGCAGAAGGAATTAAGCCTGCATTATCAGCCCCAGGTGCTGGTGGAAAACGGTCAGTTGATAGGAGTGGAAGCATTACTGCGCTGGCAACATCGGGACAAAGGTCCCATCAGCCCCGGCGATTTTATTCCCCTTGCCGAAGAAAGCGGCCTGATTGTTCCCATCGGGGAATGGGTACTCTACCAGGCCTGCCGGCAAAACCGGCTCTGGCAGGAGGCGGGGCTTTCTTCCCTGCGGGTGGCAGTTAACATTTCCGCCCGCCAGTTTCTTCAGGATGATTTTGTACCCATGGTCAAGGGAATACTGAAGGAAACCGGCCTGGATCCCCGCTGGCTGGAGCTGGAGATTACTGAAAGCACAGCTATTAAAGATGTAGAGCGAACCATTGATATTCTCAAGGAACTGCGGGAACTGGGGATTCATGTAGCCATCGATGATTTCGGCACGGGTTATTCTTCCCTCAGTTATTTGACCCGTTTTCCTTTAACTGCCTTGAAGATAGACAAGTCCTTTATCCGTCAGGCACCTCATCATCCCAGTGACACTACGGTGGTAACCGCTATTATTCGCCTGGGACAGGCCCTGAATTTACATGTAGTGGCGGAAGGGGTGGAAACCCGGGAACAGCTGGAGTTTCTGCGGGAAAGCCAGTGCCACCTGGCCCAGGGTTTCTACTTTGGCAAACCCTTACCACCGGGGGAAATTGTGCCCTTGCTGCTGCGCCGCATTTGACATTGCTTGCCAGAACCCCTATGATGGTAAAAGGGGGGGAGCAAGATGTTTGACCGGGAGAAAGGGAGAATAAAAGTAATCTTTGGTGAGCGCGGGGCCAATTTTCCTTACAGTAACAACCTCTACCTGGAAGGCAAGGAAGTCAAGGCTCTGGTGGATGCCGGGGCCGGAGAGGAAAAACTGCAGGCCCTGAAAGCAAGGTTGCCGGTAGAGCGGGTCTATCTGACCCACTACCATTTTGACCATGTAGTCTATACCTATTTGTTTAAAGAACAGGCGGAAATCTGGAGTAATCCCATCGATGCCCCTAATTTACTGGATCTACGGCAGCTAGTGCGCACTATTGGGATAACCTGGGCCCTGGGAGAGGAAAAAGTAGCGGCCTGGCTGGCGGATTTGCAGGCTGATCGGATCAAGGGACAGAGTCTGGCTCCCTGGGGTCGCCAGGAATGGCTCTGGTCCACCGGCCGAGTTGATGGGACCTATCCTTATGGAGAACCGGTGGACCTGGGGGATTTACCCCTGGTCTTCCTGCATACACCGGGCCATACTGCCGGCATGGCCTGTCTCTGGTTCCCGGAGGAGAAACTGGTCTTTACTGCTGATGTGGATCTGACGGAATTCGGGCCCTGGTATATGGGGGAAGATGGGGACATCACCGCCTACCGGCAGTCGGCTCTGGCTTTGCTGGAACTGCCGGCAAAATACTATCTTACCTCGCATGTACCTGAGCTATTGAGTAAAGATGAGTTTTATCGGCGTTTAAAGGAATACTTGCAAATTATCGACCATAAACATGAAAAAATCCTGACTCTCTGGCGTCAGGGTCTTTCGGTAGCTGAAATCGCAGTCCAGGGGATTTTTTATCCTGCCCGTTTCCAGGTGGATCCCTGGATCAATGCCTGGGAACAGTTGACCATCCGCAAACATCTGCAGCTGGCAGAAGGGGAATGAAGATGGATAAAAAACAGGTAGCCCATGTGCTGGAAGAAATCGGCAAGTTGCTGGAACTGAAAGGGGAAAACCCCTTTAAGGCCCGGGCTTTTTACGGCGGGGCCCGCATTGTGGAGACCCTGACCGAAGACCTGAACCAGCTGGTTGACAGCGGCCAGCTGGAAGAAATCAAAGGTATCGGCAAGAGCCTGGCGGAACAAATCCGGGAGCTGGTGGTAGAGGGGCGGTCCTCTGCCTATGAAGAACTACGGAATGAGTTTCCGCCAGGCGTGCTGGAAATGCTGGCGATACCCGGACTGGGCCCGAAAAAAGTGGGAACCTTATACCGGGAGCTGGGAATCAGTAATCCCGGGGAACTGGAATATGCCTGCCGGGAGAATCGGCTCCTGACCCTGCCGGGTTTTGGGGCCAAAAGCCAGGCCAATATTCTGGCCGCTATCGAGAAACGGCGGGAATATGCCGGGCGCTGGCGCTGGGCTGAGGCCAATGTCATCGGCTTTGACTTGCTGGCCGAGCTGCGTCTGTTGCCTCAGGTTAAGCGCGCCGAGATGGCGGGCAGCTGGCGCCGTTTACTGGAAGTGGTCAAGGATCTGGACCTGGTGGTGGAACTGGCCCCGGGTACTGACTGGCAGCAATTCCGGGCAGCTCTGGAGCAACTGTCCCTGGTCAAAGCGGTATCAAGTGGCGGCGAAAACAAGCTGACTCTGGAGCTGATGTCTGGTATCAACTGTGACCTGCGGCTGGCCAAAGGAGAGGAATTCGCCTGGACCTGGCTCCATTTTACCGGCAGCAAGGAACACAATACTCTCCTACGCCAGCGGGCCAAAAAACAGGGCTTAAAGCTCAATGAATACGGCCTGTTCCAGGAAGAGAAACCGGTAGCCGCTGCTACTTCTGAGCGTGAGGCCTATGCAGCCCTGGGCCTGCCTTATATCCCGCCGGAGCTGCGAGAGGGTCTGGGCGAGATTGAAGTGGCGGAAAAGGGGCAGCTGCCAGAACTGGTGAACCTTTCTGATCTGAAGGGAGTATGGCATGTCCATACCAATTACAGTGATGGCATCCACACCCTGGCGGATATGGCTGAGGCCGCCCGCAGGCTGGGCTGGAAATTTCTTGGTATTGCTGACCACAGCCGCTCTGCTTATTATGCCCACGGTCTCTCCCTGGAGGATATCCAGCGCCAGCAGCGGGAGATTGATGTCCTCAACCGTAAGTGGCAGGAAGAAGGCATAGATTTTCGCCTCTTGAAAGGGATAGAAGTGGATATCCTGCCTGATGGTGGGCTGGATTATCCTGATGAGGTGCTGGCCAGCTTTGATTTTGTTATCGCTTCTGTCCATTCCGGTTTTAAACAGGATGAAAAGCTGATGACCCGGCGCCTGCTGCGAGCTCTGGAGCATCCAGCGGTCACCATGCTGGGCCATCCCACGGGCAGATTGTTGCTGGCCCGGCCAGGGTATCCGGTGGATCTGGAAGAGATTTTGCAGGCTGCTTCCCGCTATGGCAAGGCCATTGAACTCAATGCCAATCCCTATCGCCTGGACCTGGACTGGCGCTGGTGCCGCCGGGCCCGGGAGCTGGGAGTTAAAATCGCCATCAATCCCGATGCCCATCGCCGGGAAGAACTGGGCTATGTCATTTATGGGGTCAATATCGCCCGTAAAGGCTGGTTAACTGCAAAGGATGTCCTGAATAGCCAAATCCCTCCTTGGAAAAGCTAACCCGGGGAGGGATTTTTTATGCTTAATTGCATAATCCTCTTGTTAATTATGGTGGTGATTATAGGACCGGATGCTTATCAATACTGGCATCTGGGTCAGCATAAAGAAGTCTGGGTTATGTTAGGGTTAACTTTTTCTGCCTGGTTACTGGGAGTAGTGATTATCTTTAAACTGGCAGAACCGCTGATTGATGCCTTCTTTGATCTTATTCCGGAAAGGTGGTAGCCAGTTTATGAAAAAAACAGGGAATTGGCGTAAACTGGGCAAAAATGCGGGTCAAGACCAGACCAATTTTCAGTTACAGGGTCAGCCTGTTCAAGATAGTACTATTATTATAGAGTGGCTTAGCTGTCCTGATGATCTGGTAGTCCAGAGTATTAAATGGCAAGGGGCTGAAGCCAGAGTCCTTTACCTGGAAGGGTTGGTGGAAGAAAGTCAACTGGCCAGGCTGTTAGCTGCGGAACGGGCAGGGCCGGATTTACGTAAAAGTGCTGATATTACAGAAATTGCCCGGGAGCTTCTCAATGGACGTACAGTCCTCCTGGTAACAGGGGAAAAAGAAGCCTGGCTGTTAGCGACTTCTGGCTGGGAACACCGTCAGCCGGAGCAGCCATTAGCGGAAATGGTACTTCGGGGTGGACGGGAAGGCTTTTGCGAAGTATTAAAAACTAATCTGGCTTTAGTACGACGTAGATGCCTCGATCGGCAGCTAAAAGTCAAATATATATCAATAGGAAGTGAACATCAGGTTAAAATCGCTTTTCTTTATCTGAATCATTTGGTCAGCCCATCCCTGGTTCGGGAAGTAGAGGGACGCTTGCGTCAGGTTCGGTTACGCGGAATATGGGATAGTGGTATGCTGGAAAGGTGGCTGGCCGACCGGCGCTGGTCCCCTTTTCCCCAGGTGCTGGCAACTGAGCGACCAGACCGGGTCGGGGCAGCTTTAGCCGAAGGGAGAATTGCCCTGCTGGTAGATGGGTCGCCGTTTGTCTTAATCGTACCTGGTTTATTTACTGATTTTCTCTTTTCGGCTGAAGATTATTATATTCACCCGATCCTGGCTACCAGCGTTCGCTGGATTCGGGTTTTATCCTTCATGATTGCTTTGTCATTGCCGGCTTTATATATTGCTCTCACTACCTTTCACCAAGAAATGGTCCCCACTTCCTTAATGTTATCGATTGCCGCCGGACGCAGTGGTGTACCTATGCCTGCCTTTGCAGAAGCAGTGATGATGGAAGTTGCGATCGAGCTGATTCGAGAAGCCAGTTTGCGTTTACCTGGGCCAATGGGTAATACCCTGGGAGTAGTGGGAGCACTGGTTATCGGGCAGTCAGCTGTCCAGGCCGGCTTGGTTGGGCCTATTCTGACTATTATCGTAGCCTTGACGGCTTTAGCAACTTTTGCTATTCCCAACTATTCCCTTGCCTTTAGTATTCGGTTGTTGCGATTTTTAGTTATGCTGGCAGCGGCAGTCATGGGGGGATTTGGCCTAACGCTGGCCCTGGGTTTGATTTTGGCTTATATATTGCAAATGGAGGTCTATGGTATACCTTATGCCTTGGGCCTGTTTCCTTCATCGTGGCGGGTGTGGGATGATCATCTGCTCTGCATCGGAGGAGAGGCTGCAGGTCAGGAACGCTTTCCTTTTAAAGGTGAGGTGGGCAAAGGGGAGGAACAACAATGACCGTTTGGCAGTTGTTCTGGTTAGAAACAATAGCAGGAATGGGCTTTTATTTTGTTACAATTCCCCGTACTTTAGGTATTGATGCAGTCAGGGGCATGGTTGGCTCCTCTGGGAGCAATCGTTTTGTTAGCCCCTTGCTTGTTCTGGTTAGTGCGAAGGATACCCTGGGGCAGCAGTATCAAGCTTGGACCAGGGCTGGCATTGGTAATTCTGGGTCTAACCATGATAGAGGGGGCAGTTACTTTACGCCGTTACGGAGAATTCATCAATACTGCCATAATGCCGGAAACCCCGATACTGGTTATCGTGATTTTGACATTGATACTGCCAGTTGTCTTAGCTCGTGGTGGGTTAAAGCTGATTGTTCGCTTTAATTTTTTGTTAACACCGATATTTATTTTAGCAACAGTCATAGTATTTATGTTATCCGCTCCTGACTTTGATCCCTTTCGCTTAAAACCCCTGTTTTTTATTGAATTTTCCGCCTTTATCAAAGCAGTAATCTTTCTGATGGGCTTTACTTTAAATATGTTACCCTTGTGGTTTTTGAGTGAGTATTTTAAGATAAAGAAAGAATATGAGCACTGGTTAATCTGGGCCGGAATGTTAATGCCAGCTTTGCTTATCAGTCTTACCTGTACGCTGGTGGTGGGAATTTTTGGTTTATATACAGTACAACGTTTATTTTGGCCGATGTTGGATGTAGTTAAAAATATTTCTCTTGGGGGTTTTATTGAACGGATTGAAGTGGCTTTTCTAATGCTCTGGTTTCAAAATGCAGTGATTAGGCTCGCTTTACTGTTGTATATCGGGGCCTGGGCTGTGGGACGGCTATTTCAGCTGAAGAATGATCGAATGCTGGTATGGCCTTTAGCATTCTGGCAACTGGGCCTGGCCATGTTGCCTACTGATGCGGTACAGGCAGTACTTAAGATCGATACAGTGCATTTTTGGTTAATTTTACTACTCAGTCCCTGGTTGTGCTGGTGGCTGGCCCGCCCTAAACTGAATAGCAAAAGGATTTTAAGCCTGTTAATAATCTTTATGATGTTAATCAATCAGGGCTGTTGGAACCGCAAAGAAGCAGAAAAAATCCAGTATGCCTTAGCTGTGGGAGTAGATCGGGCACCGGATGGTAAAGTGTTGATAACTGTACAGATGCCTTTGCTGGAAAAACTGAAAGCAGAGAAAGGGGCCGAGGGGCCTAAGAGCTGGACTATTATCAGTAATGGGGAGACTACCTTTGAAGCGGTTCGCCACCTGATCATGGCTACAGGGGCGAAATTGTTTTTTTCCCACATGCAGGTTCTAGTGATCGGGGAAGATGCGGCCAGGGAGGGAGTAGACCAAATTATCGATTTTTTCAGCTCTGATCATGAATTACGGGGTACACCCTATGTTTTGGTTGCTAGAGGCAAGGCTTACCAGGTACTGCAAAATGCTCCTCCTTATACACCCCTGCCGGCGACTTTTCTTAAAGACCAGGTGGAAAAAGTTGCTTCTGGTACTTCTGGTACTGTAAAAGTGAAAATGGGAGATTTTCTTGCTGCCCTGGCCAGCCAGGGAGCACAGGCACCGCTGGCGACAGCGGTTGAGCCATTGAGCTGGCGCAAATACAGCCGGGAGGTTTTAGGGCTGGAGGCAGAACAACGGGGGGAATTATTGCCGGAAAGAGTAATCTATATGGCTGGAGCAGCCTTTTTAAAAGGTACACGGCTAGCAGGCTGGCTGGATGCCAGAGAGACCCGGGGGGTATTGTGGGTTAAAGGCAAGGTACAGAGCGGGATTATCGTTGCACCCCAGCCAGGAGGAGGAAAAATTTCCTTTGAAATTATTCGGATAGAAAAAAGACGGCTCAAGCCTGGCTGGCGAAATGGTAAACCCTATTATCAATTAGAGTTGGAGGTGGAAGGCAATCTCGGGGAAAAAAGCGGATTTACCAACCCGGCTACTGGTCCGAATGTAAAGCAATTGGAACAGCACTTAACCAGAATGATACTTCAGGAAATTCAACTGGCCTGGAACAAACAACGCCAGACCCGAGCCGATATATTCGGTCTGGGGGCGGCGCTAGCTGCTGAAAAACCGGAAATTTGGGAAAAAGTGAAAGAGCGGTGGAGTGAAGTAATGCCCACCGCTCATCTGGAATTAAAGATTAAAGTGAGAGTACGGCGTTTATCTACCACTATTTATAGTCCCTGGGCGAAAGGGAAGTAAGCAATTCCACCGGGTGTTTCACCAGTACCGGCAGTCCCTGCTGCCGCAAGCCATGGCTGATTTGCAAAATACAGCCTGGACAGGGAGTGACCACTACCTGAGCCCCACTCTGGCGGATATTGGCTACCTTTTCCGCCAGGATAGTCTGGGACAGCTGATAGTTGGTGGCGAAAAAGGTGCCGGCCCCCCCGCAACAGCGGTCAGCCTGAGCCATTTCCCGCACTTCCACTCCCGGCAGCTGCTGCAGGAACAGACGCAGGGCGGCTTTTTGTTTCAGGCCCCGGGCCAGGTGACAGGGGTCATGGATGGTTACAGTCAGGGGTAATGTACTGGAAGCGGTAATTTCCCGCAGGCCTTGCTCGGCCAGGAAAGCGGTAACTTCCCGCGTGCGCTCAGCCCAGGTACGGGCGGTGGCTGCCAGTTCAGTACCGGCCAGCAGCTGGGGGTATTCCTTTAAAGCTGCGCCACAGGAGGCACAATCACTGACTACCCACTGAGCCCCGGCGGTTTCGATTTGCTCTAGTACCCTGGCCGCCAGGCTGACAGCGGTATCACGGGCGCCGTTACCCAGCTGGGGCATACCGCAGCAGTTCAGCTCCGGACTGATTACCACCTCAAAGCCCTGCTGACTCAAGGCCTTTACTGTGGCCTGGGCGATGTGGGGAAAGAGCATGTCAGTTGCACAGCCGAGGAAATAATAGACCCGGCCCCGCTTTTCTCCCTGAGCAGGAGTCACTGTGGGCAGCAGCTGACGGGCCCGTTGCCTGGGGACGGTGGTCAGGACGGCTTCCGCCTGCCCTAGAGAGCCGGGCAGCAACCGGGTCAACCCCAGCCCCCGGGCCAGGCTGCGGATACCCAGATGCTGATAGGCCTTGAGCAGCTCACCGGCCAGAGAGAGAAAACGGGTTCTGGGCCAGAGCTTGCCGAAGAGCTGGCGCTTGAATTTATAATACCCTTTCTTGGCCAGATGGCTGCGGGCGATACTGACATAGCGATGCACGGGAATCCCGGAAGGGCACTCCTGACTGCAGGCTTCACAGAGCAAACAGGCTGTGAGCTGGCCGGCCATTTCCTCCGACAGGGGCAGTTTTTCCTTGTGCAGCATTTCGGTCAGAAACACCTTGCCCCGGGGAGCGGCCGACTCCTTGCCCAGCACAGCAAAAACGGGACAGACGGAACGGCACTGGCCGCAGCGCACGCATTTTTTCAGCTGATTTAACAGTTCCGGTTCATGGGCCAGCATTTAGCTCTCCTCCTCAGGCAGCAGCACTTTCCCCGGATTCATGATATTTTTGGGATCCAGAGCTTTTTTAACTGCCCACATAGCTTTGAGGGCGGAACCGTGTTCCAGCCGTGCATAAGGAGCGCGGACCAGGCCGACGCCATGCTCACCGGTGGTGGTACCGCCCAGTTCCACGGCCAGACGGTGGATAGCATCAGCCAGACGGTGGGCCTGTTCCACTTCTGCCGGGTTTTCCGGGTCGATGACCGGGGCGGTATGGAGGTTGCCATCTCCGATGTGGCCATAGACCACCACCTTGACCCCGAATTCTTCCCCCAGGGCCTGAATGCGGCGCAGCGCCTCGGTTACCTGGGTGAATGGAACGGAAATATCTTCCCCGTGGAAAATCCGGCTGCCATCAGGGCGAACACGGGCAGCGGCAGTTGCCACTACGCCACGGGCGCGCCAGAGATCAGCCATGCGCTTGGGTTCAGTGGCCCATTCGATGCGCAGGGCCCGCTGTCCCACGATTTGCTGAATTTGTTCTCCTTCCCAGGCTACACTGGCGGGATTGCCATCCACTTCAAAGATCAGGATGGCCTGGGCATCCACCGGCAGATTCAGTTCCGGGGCGAATTCACTTACCGCCCGGATGGCGGAATTATCCATAATTTCGATGCCGGAAGGCAGGATACCGGCGCGATAGACGTCCAGGACAGCGGCAGGAGCATCTTCCAGGTTGGCGAAAACCGCCATGGCTATGCCCCGGCCTTTGGGTTTGGGCCAGAGGCGCAGGCGGATATTGGTGATCACACCCAGAGTGCCTTCCGAGCCGACAAAAACCTTGGTCAAATTGAGGCCGGTAACGCTTTTTACCGCTTTGGAACGGGTGCCACCGGTAATAATCACTTCCCCGTTGGGCAGAACCACTTCCAGGCCCAGGACATAGTTTTCTGTGGCTCCGTATTTGACCGCCCGCAGGCCACTGGAATTATTGGCTACCATGCCTCCGATGGTGCACATACGGGTACTGCCAGGGTCAGGGGGAAAGAAAAGGCCATAGGGAGCCAGGGCTTCATTTAGCTCAGCGTGAATGACACCCGGGCGTACCCAGACCTGCATATTGGCGGCATCGATTTCTTCGATGGTTTTCCAGCGGCTCAGGTCCAGTACGATTCCCCCTTTAACAGGAACACAGCCACAGGTTTCCCCGGTTCCGGCTCCCCTGGGGGTGACGGGAATTTCATGCTGCCAGGCCAGTTTCATAATGGCAGCGACTTCAGAAGTAGAGGTCGGGAAAACCACCAGATCAGGTAAAAAACTTTTTTCCCGGGCTAGAAAAGAACTGTCATAAGAATAGTAAGCCAGCTCCAATGGGCTGGTGAGCACTTTCTCATGGCCAAGCATCCGGATAATTTCTGTTTGGATTTGTTGGGCTAAGGCCACCCCGGTTCCCTCCCACGTATATTGAGTCTTATCTTAAAATATTATACGACTACAGCACTCCTCCTGTCTGCCCTAAATGAATAAGTATACAGTATTTTGCAAGTCTTGCTCTTTTCTCTGGTTCTGCGATTGGATAAGATGGAAGGTAGAGGGATGGAGGTAAGCAGCAGCTTCAGAAAACTAGACTATAATTGATTGTATTTAACTGTTTTGCTACATTAAAAGTATGGAACTATTATCCATTGGAGAAGCAGCAAAGTACGGCAGGGTTTCGGGGAGCTGATCAGGAATGCCAGAGAAACACGAGAAAAACAAATTTAGCATAACTGTGTGCGGGGAGTTTTTTCCGGAGATTTACCCGACTCACCGGTCTTCGAAATGGAGCCGGGGCGAAGAAGACCAGCTGACTACGGAGATGCGTCTCTTCTGTGCCTGTATGCGGTGGGCCTTTAACCGGCTCCTGGAAGGTGCTTCCCGCCATGAAATCAAGAAGTCAGGACAA
>NZ_BDLR01000092.1:0-201 GCF_002049395.1 Carboxydocella sp. JDF658
GTTCCGCCAGGAGCAATCGCTGGGTAGCCAAGTCTGGACGGGATAAGCGCTGAAAGCATCTAAGCGCGAAGTCCACCTCAAGATAAGATTTCCCACTGGGAAAACCAGGTAAGACCCCTGGAAGAAGACCAGGTAGATAGGCCGGGAGTGTAAGAGCCGCAAGGCTTTGAGCGGACCGGTACTAATAGGTCGAGGTCTTAA
>NZ_BDLR01000093.1:0-289 GCF_002049395.1 Carboxydocella sp. JDF658
TCCCAGGACCCTGCGGTCCAAGTACCATCGGCGCTGGTGGGCTTAACTGCCGTGTTCGGTATGGGTACGGGTGTTGCCCCACCGCCATTGCCACCGGACTGGCTCCCCGAGCAGGACTCGAACCTGCAACCTACCGGTTAACAGCCGGGCGCTCTACCATTGAGCTATCGGGGAACATTATTCAATTCAAGGGATTGCTCCCTCAAAACCGCACAGAGTTCTTTTGAGGTTAAGACCTCGACCTATTAGTACCGGTCCGCTCAAAGCCTTGCGGCTCTTACACTCCCGG
>NZ_BDLR01000094.1:0-201 GCF_002049395.1 Carboxydocella sp. JDF658
ACGAGCTCAGCCCTTTTTGTTGTATCTAACGAGTGATATTCTCGAGCTGGGGTTGGTGAGTACCTACCGTTAGCTGAACGTACGGACTGAGGTGCACGAATCCAATTGTTCAGCGCTACACCGATTATAGGCTTATTTTAATTCTTTTATTAATAAATGTGTATAATTTCGGGCACCATGTAATACGTCGAGTAACGGGGT
>NZ_BDLR01000095.1:0-327 GCF_002049395.1 Carboxydocella sp. JDF658
AGTTGTGGCTGCCGGAAAAACACCGGGAACTGGTGCAGATATGGCTGGCCATGAAGTTACCCTATGCGGTAGAACTGATCCGCACCCTGGAAGGACGCTACTTGGTACATTTGACATTTGAAGTGGTCAGAGTGCAGGAACCGGACTTTGCTAAAGGTTGTCTGGCTATAGACACAAACCCTGATGGGGTAGCCCTGTGTAACGTTAGCGCTTCCGGCCAGCCGGAGCCGTGGCCGGAGGGTTTTAATATTCCTTATCCCGGCAACCTGGGCAAGTACGAAGGAGAGTTTCAGGTTATCCCTTACCCGAACGGCTTTCTTTATATCA
>NZ_BDLR01000096.1:0-15806 GCF_002049395.1 Carboxydocella sp. JDF658
TTTTCTGTACCATAAAATAAAAATATAATAGTATTGTGATGGTGAGTTTGGATGTTCTTTGTAAATTTAGTGTTTAATTTTATTCTTTTTTTTCTATTTTTTTTGTTATTAAAAAGAAGAAATATTTTGTTACCTTTGATATTGGCCTTGTTGGTTACATTCATTGATCAGATGCGATTTCTTATTTTAAATAAAATAATTCTCTTGATAATTTCGATTGTTTTATTATTTTATTTTTTAAGGAAAAAGAAATAATTATTAAGTCGATTTAACCATTCATAGGGTAAAATCTTAAAAATAATTAATAAAGTAGCATATGTAATTATTGCTGAGCCTACTGAAGTTATTAAACTTAAAGTAGGTGAATTTATTATTACAAAAATCAGCAGATAAATTTTCATGGCAACAAATCCCATAAATAAAATTACCGGAATCAAATAGATAGTCTTGGTTTCTATAACACTCCAGAAACCTAAATCTTTTGTAATAAATACTATATTAAGGATTGCAGTTATAAAAAAACTAACATTAATAGCCCAACAAGCCGTTTTAAAAGGATCAACAGCAATAGGCACCAGGGTTATTAATAATATTATTTCAACTAAGCTGCCCCAAAGCATATTTTCTAATGGTCGTTTAGTTTGTCCTAACCCTTGTAAAATACCTGTTGTAGTTTGTTGTAGGTAATAAAAAATTCCTCCAAACGCAAGAATGCGTAGCGCCTCACCGGCATTTATTTGTTTAAACAGTAAATAACAAATCTGGGCAGAAAACAAGTAAAAAATTACTACAGCAGGTAGTCCGAATAAGAGTGTAAAAAATAACGAGGTTTTTATCCTGTCTCTTAGTAAGGGTATATTTCCGGCTGAATTTGCTTCAGATATTGCCGGGACTAATGTTGTTGCTAAGGCGGATGTTAAAACACTGGGAATTACCAGAATTGGAATTGCCATACCGCTTAATTGACCGAAAAGTGAAGTTGCTTCATTTAAATTAATGCCGGCTTTAACCAGCTGGCGCGGAATTAAAGTAGCCTCAAAGGACAATAGTACAGTAGCAACAATTTTACTTAAAGCTACTGGCCAGGAAAAAAGAATAAGTTCTTTTGTAGTCACGGTGTTTTTCCTTAATGATAAAGCTAAACGTTTGTTTTTCTTCCACCATTTTAAGAAAAAGTAAAGTAGAACAAGAAAACCGATGGTTTCTCCGGCAATAACTCCAATGGAGGAACCGATAGCTCCCCAAACTATGCTTTTGGAGACCAAAATATATGCAAAAACAAGACCGCAAGTAACTCTAACTACTTGCTCCACAAACTGGCTAATCGCTGGTGCATTCATCATGAGAAGACCTTGAAAAAAACCTCTAAAACCAGAACACACACTAATTACTGGGACAGATAATAAAAGGCTTTTTAAAATTGGTAAAGCGTTTTGGTTGGTTAAGAAAAGCGGTGCAATTCTATCAAGAGATAAATACAAAGCACCGGTGATTATGGTTGAAAAAATAAGCAGAATCAATATTGATTTTCTTAATATATAAACTGAATAAGCGGGATCTTTTTGATTATTTTCGGCCACAAATTTTGCTATCGCCAGTGGCAATCCAAAACTAGAAATAACCAGAACAAGTATATATATTGGGTAAACCATATTAAACAACCCAATACCCTGTGAGCCAATTAAACTTACAATCATTATCTGGTAGATAAACCCCAGGATTCGATTAACAAGATTTGAAGAAAATAAGACTAGTGTCCCTCCAAGTAAACTCTGTTTGCGCAAGATACCCCTCCTTATAGGGTAATTTTTTCTAAGTAATTTTATTTTTTTGTCCTGCTGAATATGATGTTGTGACCGACTATACAGAAAAATATAATGTATGTAGAACTTGAAAAGGGAGGCAGAGTCTATGACCATTCGTATTGCTTTATTAATGGGTGGGTTGTCGTCTGAAAGGGAAATATCATTGAAAAGCGGGGAAGCAGTTTATAAGGCATTGCTAGAAGCCGGTTATGAAGTTGATAAGATAGACGTTGACAAGCAAGTTGCCAAAAAACTTCTTGAAAAAAGGTATGACCTAGCTTTTATTATGTTACATGGCGCTTATGGGGAAGATGGAACAATCCAGGGGCTGCTGGAAATACTGGGCATACCCTATACCGGATCAGGAGTTCTGGCTAGCGCTATTGCTATGGATAAAATAATGAGTAAAAAGGTATTAATGCAGGCCGGGTTACCTACAGCTCCTTTTGTTTCAGTGTCCCGTTACCATTGGGGAAAAAATAGACAGGAAGTTTTAGGGAAAATAAAAAATGAAATTAGTTTACCGCTTGTAGTTAAGGCTCCTAACCAAGGCTCCACCATTGGCATATATTTCGTCTGGCAGGAAGATGAGCTTGAAAATGCGTTAGAGGAAGCTTTTAAGTTCCCTGAAAGGGAGATATTAATTGAAAAATTTATTAAGGGTAAGGAAGTAACAGCGCCTGTGCTGGGTAATAATGAGGTGACTTCTTTGCCATTGATCCAAATTATTTCTAAAACCGGGGTTGTTTATGATTACCAGGCCAAATATACTGCCGGGCTTAGTGAACATGTCATTCCGCCAGAATTACCTAAATCAGTGATTGAAAAAGTGCAGGACTTAGCCTGTCAGGCTCATTTAGCTATTGGTTGTAGCGGACTTTCTCGGGTTGATTTCATTATAGATGATAATTTTCAGCCCTATATTCTGGAAGTGAACACAATTCCGGGTATGACTGAAACTAGTCTATTTCCAGATTCCGCTCGAGCAATAGGGTGGTCTTATAAGGATTTATGCTGTAAAATTATTGAATATGCAGGTGAAAGATTTAATAAAAAATTTACTCTTTGACTTGTATCCCAACTATAAGATAAAATAGAGATATATAAACAAAGGGAGTGGGAGAAATTATGAAAATTGCTGTAGCAGGAAAAGGCGGAGTCGGGAAAACTACTTTTACAGCCCTACTCATTAAACAACTGGTAGAAGCAAATAAAGGTGCAATCCTGGCTGTTGATGCCGACCCTAATTCCAATTTAAATGAAGCACTCGGTATTGAAGTGCATGCATCAATCGCAGATATTCTGGATGAAGTAAAAGGTGGTAAAGCTATTCCCGAGGGAATGCCGAAAGATGTCTATGTAGAGTATCGCCTTAGCCAGGTATTGAATGAAACCGATTATGTGGATTTGGTGGTTATGGGGGTACCTCAGGGGAGTGGGTGCTACTGTTATCCCAATGACTTAATGCGTAAATATCTTGAAAACCTGAGACAGAATTATGACTATGTGGTAATTGATAATGAAGCAGGTATGGAACATTTAGCCAGAAGAGTGGTTACAGATATTGATTATCTTTTTGTTGTCAGTGATGCATCAGCTAGGGGCATCCGTTCAGCAGGCCGTGTATTTGATATTGTTAAAACAGTAGGTATTAATGTAAAAAATATCTATCTGGTTATTACAAAAGTTTTACCAACTGGAATCGAGGAATTAAAGCCGGAAATTGAGGCTACCGGACTAGAGGTTGTAGGAACCATTCCTTATGATGAAGTAGTGGCCCGTTATGATCTGGCAGGTAAGCCACTGGTTGAATTGCCAGCAGATTCTCCTTCAGTATTGGCAGTAAAGAATATCTTCAGTAAACTGGCCCTTTAAGGGCCAGTTTTACTAGCGAGGTAAGGTGTTATCCTGTGGAAGCGGGAAGAAGGCTTAAACAAGCAATAATAATGATATTTGTCAGTATTTTTTTAGGAACCATCGGATATATGTTAATTGAGGATTATTCCCTGCGAGATGCCCTTTGGATGACTACAATTACATTAACTACAGTGGGATATGGTTTGGTTAAACCATTATCAGTGCCGGGTACATACTTTACCATTTTTCTTTCATATGCTGGGCTGGCACTAATCCTTTATGCCCTGGGGCTTATCGGGGCGCTTATTGTTGAAGGGGATTTATTTGATTTATTGGGGAGAAGAAAAATGAAACAAGAAATAGCCAAATTACGTGACCATATCATCGTATGCGGTGCAGGTAGAGTAGGGAAACAAGTAATCGAAAGGCTCAAAAAAGAAAGGACACCTTTTGTCGTTATTGAACAGAAGGACTAGTTAGTGCCATACCCGGGGACGCAAACAATGTTTTTGTTACTCTCACTGCAAAAGAAATCAATCCTGGCATTACGATTGTTGCCAGAGCAGAGAGAAAGGAGTCGGAAGCAAAATTATATAGAGCAGGTGCAGATAAGGTAGTTTCACCGGCGATAATTGGCGGACAACGGATGGCCATTTCCATTATAAAACCGGCTTCTGTGGATTTCGTAGATACTCTGGTCTGTGTAGAAGATGTTGAATTGGAAATAGAGGAGTTATTAATTGCAGATGGCTCAGTTCTGGTGAATAAGGATTTAAAAAATAGTGGAATCAGAGAAAAAACGGGGACCATGGTTGTTGCAATCCAGCGGGAAGGCAAACTAAAACCGAACCCTGGCCCTGAAGAATTACTGCAATCAGGAGATATTTTGATTGCCATTGGAACCAGACAACAGTTACAAAAGCTTGAGGAACTGGCTTGTGGTAGGTGTAAAATATGAAACCTTTGACTGCTAAACAAATAATGGCAATGATAAGTGCCGGTGAAAATAATCACGTGGATTTTAAGCGGGGGTTATTTTTGCCAGAGGCAGACAAGCCCAGAATTACCCAGCATTTTGAGCTGGCGAAAGACCTGGCAGCCTTTGCCAATTCAGATGGAGGTTACTTACTGGTTGGAGTCGATGATGATGGACAGGTAGTAGGTTTTAAGAGCAATGATCTATTGGAGCAAAGAATTATTAATTTGTGCAGGGATATTATTTCACCTCCATTAAAGCCTGATATCTATAAAGCAAAGGTAAAAGATAAAGAGGTTCTAGTAATAAGAGTCGAACGGGGTCAAGGTTACTTGCATTTAGTCAGGGATAAGGTCTACATCAGAGTTCACAATGAAGTACGGGTTGCATCCAGTGAAGAAATTACCGAAATTGTACTGGAAAGAAACCACCAGAAGTTGCGTTCCTTGTTACAGGAAAAAGAAAATCTATCTTTATTAATTATCAAAGTTAGCAAATTGAGTAGCGAATTATTTCGAGCCAAAACATTAATCACTGAGATTGAGGCTAATGATTTTTGTCAGGCACAAATTGACCTTTCTGATTATAATGATGGCATTAATGTCTATAAGTTAATAAAACAGGCAGAAAATCATTTGACAAACCTGGATATGGTTGAGCTGGGGAACTTATTGGAGTTTTTACTTCGGCTAGATCAAGCTATACAGCAATTAGAACAAATTAACCAGGAGCTTGAAACATTGCTGGATACATATTATTGTCAAATCGAGGGGAAATAAAAAACAGATAGATACACCTATACATAATGTGTCTTATGTATAGGTATATAAAGAAAATGGAGGGTTTACTTTGTTAACGGCTACAATATCCGATCTAGATAATTTGCTGGAATCTTTTTCTGTTCATTTACGTTTAGGTCAAACCGGTGTTAGCCGCAAAAAATCGCCAGCAACAGTAAATGCTTATATGAGTGATATTCAAATGTTCTTTCGCTGGGTTTTTGAAACCAAGCAAATCTCTAAAATTGAGGAAATCAATTCTGAACTTATTCTAGAATATATCCTCTACTTAACTGATAATCTTTGCGTTAAGGAAAGTACCTTGGCTCGTAAGATCGCTTCCCTCAAAGCATTTTTTAGATACCTAGAATTTAAAGGGTTTATTCCCCTGGATCCTACCTTGCGTATCAAGGGCTACACGGAACGCAGACGCCGGGAATTGCCTAAGTTTTTATCCACAGTCAAAAGCCAGAAAATACTGGCCAGTGCTGAAGAAACTAAATACATAAAAAGAAATAAAGCTATCTTATATGTATTTCTCACGTGTGGATTGCGAATTTCGGAATTAATTAACCTAAAGCTGGAAAATGTCAACCTTGAAGCCGGAGAAATAACGGTTTATGGTAAGGGCGGGAAATATCGGATTGTACCATTAATAGGGCCAGCATTGCAGTTAGTGCAGGAGTATATTAGCGAAAGAGGTCCCCAGAGCACCAATTGCCTCTTTTTAACGAAATACAATAAACCTTTTACACGTATAGGAATGTATAATTTAATTAAAACTCTGGCGCGAAAAGCAGGACTTGGTTCTGAAGTGACTCCTCATACCCTGCGCCATACCTGTGCAACGTTACTCCATTCCATGGGGGTACCCTTACGGGATATTCAAGAGCTGCTTGGGCATGCTGATCTATCTACAACACAAATTTATACCCATGTCGTTAAAGAAAAACTAAAACAATCAGCTGCTTTAAACCCATTATTAACAAACCCGGAAAGTGAATTTAGCGAAAAACAATAATCTCTTCGTTTAACACTGTTGCCGTTTGAAAGGCCTGGGCAAGGGCATGCCATTCTAACGGCAATAAATTTTTTTCCTTGGCTAGCTGCCAGAAATCAGCCAAAACTGATAAAACATTATCACTGGTTGTATAGGGTAAAACTATATCCCAAAAAAGTTCTGGATTAATCTCTTGTTCGTAAAAGTTAAAAATCTCCCATAGCAGCTGAGGTTTACGCATATCCGTAACTAGTTTTATTAATCTTCGGCAATCGATACTATTTTTAATCCATCCACAGCATCCAGCAGTACAATAGGAAAAATTAGCTCCGCATTCTTGACAATAGCTTTCCCATTCATCTATAAATTCAGGTTTAGTTCGGGCGACTTCGAAAAAATGATCCCCTAAAACAAGCTTCAACTCACAGGGTCTATTAATGAGAAAATATAATAACATTAATTAATACCTCCGATTTTTGCAATAGCATTTAGGCAATCTTTATAAAACTTGCTGGCTTTTTTATACATATTAAAAGCCTGGGTACTTTTCACTTCTTCTTCAGCATAATCAGCTAGCATACGCCAAAAAAGAACTTTTTTAAAATCCTGTAAGCTGCTTTCAGGAAGTAAATTTCTTTCTTTAATTAATTTAAGCTCGATCATTTCAATTATTTCTTCATGGGACTCCATGGAACGCAGGCTTTTCCCTTTCCAGGGCTTGACGTGACCTATAGTTGATAATAAAGCTCTAGCGCAGCGCAACATAGCGTAATAACACCTGTTCACAGTTGAATTATAATATCCATGTTCATAGCAGAGCAAGGCTGTTTGCAAAAATTCTTTACTTTTCTGCAAGCTAACAACTTTTATAATTAATGGTTGAAGGTTTAGAGGCTCTTGCTTTTCAATCGCCATTTTGGCTTGCTGTATTAGGGCTTCTTCGATGATCTTATTTAATTGGCTCGAAGTTGATTCATTAATGAAGATATTAGAAATAACATTAGATATAAATTGTTCTTGTTCTAATGAGAAATGCCTGAAATCATCTTCAAAAATCGGTATATATTCGATACTTTCTCCATGTTTAAGCCAAATTTGGTTGATAAAAACCAGCCTTTTTTCCATCTCAGGTAAGAAATAGTTAAGGAATCCCCCTATTCTGTCTGGTTTAGATTCATAATAGTTGATATAATTGTAAAGAGAGAACATGAAAGCGATCTTTATCTGTAATAATAGTTTTCGCTCTTCGCCTTCTGGTAATGGGTATAGCTCCCAGTTAAAGTTTAGCTGGGGAAAATATTTATTTATCAAGGGACAGGTATGTTCATCCAGTATTTTTCCCAGACAGTATCTGATAAAGAGTTTTTCAATTTCGTATTTTTTTTCCTCAATTATCATCCAACCATTAGCCCAATAAACGCCACATAGGTTCTCTATACTGTTAGCAGACAATGTATTTTTTCTGGGCTTGAAACTAAAGAGTTTTTTTATTAACTGATAATAGTCTTTTTCTGTTAGATCCTTGCCTTTAATCCATTTATCGATAATCCCTACTATGTATTTGGGGGCAGCCTTAAAGTAATAGGCTTGAAACACATCAACGGGATAATTTAACTGTTTATCTTCCACTGATATTATACAATTACTGATTGGCCAGAATTGCCGAGTCATCAAAACCCCTTCCTTTGGAGGTATTTTTATGGCTTCAATTGAATGGACTATTGATATTGATTTAAAAAATTTATACCGGGAAAATAAAGGTATTGCGATTCTTTTTGGTGATTTACATGCTAAACGTGTTACTAATTATTTGTGGGCAGAGCTAAAGTCGACAATTCATGGACAAGCCATGATTCCGGCTGAAGAATGGAAAAAAATTTTAGCCTTCAGTCATGAAAATAAGGTGGAAGTCTTGGGCTGGGTAAAATTATCTGGCTCAGAATATGAGGCTGTTGATATTACTAAATACATAAATGTTCCAACTGTGATTGTACTTTCTTTAAAAGAAGATGGAAATTATACCCTAACACAACAAATCAATCAAGTTAACAGTAAACCGCACAGGCAAGGCCCTGTTCCATTGAGCCATTCACCTGAAGATAGTAATTTTGCCTTTTATTACAAGTATTTATTAATGGTTGCTCTTTTCTTTACTATAATTTTTGCCTTTTTATACCCAGTTATGCGAAAAATAGAACAACCGGTCACAGAAAGGCCTGTTTCATTGCCAGGAGAAGAAATTAATAAAGAAGAAATTGGGGATCCTTTTCCTATAGAAAAAAAGGCTAACAGTTCAGAAATAAAACAGGAACAGGAATCTAAAACTATTCAATCTGAAATTCAACCAGAATATTTTTTATACACAGTAAAAAGTGGTGATTCCTTATGGGAAATTAGCAAGAAGTTTTATGGCTCTGGATTTGAATTTGTTCAGATAATGCAGGACAATCAAATCATAAATCCTGCTAAAGTTAGTATTGGTACTCAACTTAAAATCAGGAAAAAATAAGAACAGGGGTATTTCCCCTGTTTTACTTATTTTCGATTCTTAATTTTTTCAACTAGCATTTTGCAGTTTTCTGCTACTTGTTGAGGATCTACAGTTATTCTTGCAACACCTGACTGCATAGCGGCTTGGGCAACAGCAGCAGCTACTGCAGGTGCAACTCTGGGATCAAAAGGTTTAGGTATAATATATTCAGGTGAAAGCTCAGCTTCAGCAATCAGATTAGCTATAGCATAAGCAGCAGCTAGCTTCATTTCTTCATTAATATCTGTTGCCCGCACATCTAATGCTCCGCGGAAGATGCCAGGAAATGCCAGAACATTGTTCACCTGGTTAGGATAGTCAGAACGGCCAGTTCCTATCACTGCTGCTCCTGCGGCTTTGGCCAGTTCCGGCATGATTTCAGGCTCGGGGTTAGCCATTGCCAGGATAATCGGATTGGGGGCCATGGATTTTACCATCTCTACATCAACCTGTTTTGCTTTGGAAAGGCCCATAAAGACATCTGCGCCTTTTAAAGCATCACGGAGGGACGTTGTCACCATTTCCTGATTGGTCTTTTCAGCTATGGCCTCTTTATAGGGATTCATCCCCTCTTTTCTACCTTTGTAAATGGGACCTTTACTGTCGCACATAATAATATTCTTCACACCTAAACTCATTAACAGTTTAGTACAAGCGATGGCAGAGGCACCGGCACCATTGACTACTAGTTTTATTTCTTCAATCTTTTTATTTACAACTTTTAATGCATTGATAATCGCGGCAGCTGCTACAATGGCTGTACCATGCTGGTCATCGTGGAAAATAGGAATGTTTGTTTCCTTTTTTAGCCGTTCTTCTATGATAAAGCAATTTGGAGCTGCGATATCCTCCAGATTTACTCCACCGAAAGTAGGTTCCAGTAATTTTACTGTTTCCACGATTTTATCAGGGTCCTTGGTATTTAAACAAATTGGGAAAGCATCTACGCCGGCAAATTCTTTAAACAATACAGCTTTTCCTTCCATTACAGGCATTGCTCCAAGAGGCCCAATATCTCCCAAACCTAACACTGCGGTCCCGTCGGAAACTACTGCAACTAGATTGCCTTTAGCAGTATATTCATAGATCTTCTCCGGTTCTTTACTGATTTCGCGACATGGTTCTGCTACACCGGGTGAATAAGCCAGGCTTAGCTCTTCAGCATTATTGACTGGCACTTTAGAAATAACTTCAATCTTTCCTATGTGTTTACGGTGCAACTCTAATGCTTTTTCATAGATGTTCATGAATTATGCCTCCTTTAGCTTGTTGCATATTTTTCTTTTCCTAATTCATAAAGGTCACTACCATAGCAGTCATTAACGACGATTACAGGAAAGTTTTCTACATAAAGAGAATAAATTGCCTCAGCCCCCAGTTCAGGATAAGCTATTACTTCCGCTTTTTTAATGCATTTTGCCAGCAAGGCTCCTGCGCCCCCAATGGCAGCAAAATATACCGCTTTATTTTTGATAATTGACTCTTTCACGGCAGAGGACCTGAGTCCTTTGCCGATCATGCCTTTCAGACCCTTTTCAAGGAGTTTTGGTGTATAAGCGTCCATTCTTCCACTGGTAGTAGGCCCAGCAGATCCGATTACCTGTCCGGGTTTTGCAGGTGTAGGACCGACATAATAAATAATCTGACCTTCCAGCTCGATGGGCAGGGGTTCGTTTTTATCGATTAATTCAACCAACTTTTTGTGAGCTGCGTCCCGCGCGGTATAGATATAACCTGTAATTAATACTTGTTGACCTGCTTTCAGGCTTTCAACCATTTCGTCGGTAAGTGGTGGTGTAATTATAATCTCAGCCATAATTTACCTCCTCATAGAACAATTTCTTTATGGCGGGCAGCATGACAGTTAATATTAACTGCTACCGGTAAACTAGCAATATGGGCAGCATATAGTTCGATATGAACTGCTAGAGCAGTAATTTTGCCCCCCAGTCCCTGTGGACCAATGCCACTTGAGTTAATTTCCTGTAATAATTGTTCTTCTAATTCTGCGGCAATTTTATCGGGGTTTTTGCTACCAACAGGTCTCAATAAAGCTTTTTTGGCCAATAAGGCGCATTTTTCAAAGGTGCCACCAATTCCAACTCCGACAATAATCGGAGGGCAAGGATTTGGACCTGCATTTTTTAC
The DNA here is from genome assembly GCF_002049395.1 of Carboxydocella sp. JDF658. NCBI lineage: Bacteria > Bacillati > Bacillota > Clostridia > Eubacteriales > Clostridiales Family XVI. Incertae Sedis > Carboxydocella > Carboxydocella sp. JDF658. The sequence goes on from NZ_BDLR01000096.1 coordinate 11,096, forward strand.
AGTTTCCAGGACAAATTTCTTTACTCCAGTTATACCATCTGCTGGTTTTAACATCTTTAAGGCACTCATGTTTTCACTACCGCCACCCTTAGGAGCGACCACTATTTTAAGCTGGCTTCCTGGTACAATCTCAAGATGGATGACTGCCGGAGTGTTATCTTTAGTATTAACCCGTTCAAGAGGATGACCGACTATAGATTTCCGTAGATAACCTTCAACATATCCCGATCTTACTCCTTCATTGATGGCAGTAATCAGGTCACCACCTGTGATATGAACATCCTGACCTAACTCTACAAAGATAACAGCAAATCCGGTATCCTGACAGATAGGCATTTGTTCTTCTCGTGCAATCTGTGCATTTTGTAATAATAAATTCAAGATTTCTTTTCCGTTTGGAGATTGTTCTGTTTCTGTAGCTTTTTTTATGGCATTCTCTACATCCTCAGGCAAAAAATAATTTGCTTCTTTTACCAGGTTTGCTACTGCAAGCCTAATTTCATCCACATGGATTTCTCTGATTGTCATTTAGGATTTTACCTCCTTTTGTTTTCTTTTTGTTTATTGCAAAAATGATGCCAATTGCAAAATAAATTTGTTGACGTATACAACACACATTTTGTTCTAAAATAAAGAAAATTACGGGTTTGATCTTTTTTAAATTTTAAAAAGAAGAAAACCCGCATATACGGGTTATAACTGGTATTTTTTCAATTTGTTATATAAGGTAGCTAAAGAAATATTTAAGGCTTTTGCCGCCATTTTTTTGCCCTCAACTGAATTACCAAATCGCTCTAAGGCTTTCTTTAACAGTATTTTCTCCATTTCATCAAAAGGTATAAGATCTTCAACAATTGGCAGAGTTGCAGTGGTAGAAACAGGTTCTAAGTACTGGACGAGATGTTTGGGAGTAATTAAATCTTCATCAGCTATTACCATGGCCCGTTCAATCACGTTTTCAAGTTCCCGTACATTTCCAGGCCAATCATAGGATTCCAGGATTATCTCTGCCTGTTTAGAAAGGCCTTTTATTTTTTTGCCCAGCTTACGGTTAAACTTGACTATTAATGAATTTGCAATCAGGATGATATCATCTTTTCTTTGGCGTAATGGCGGAATAGTTATTTCCACTACATTCAGGCGATAATAAAGATCTTCCCGAAAGGTACCTTTGCGAACCAGTTCCTTTAAATCTCGATTGGTTGCTGCAATTATTCTAACATCAACCTGGATAGTTTGAGTGCCACCAACTCTTTCGAATTCCATTTCCTGTATAACTCTTAAGAGTTTCGCTTGCAAATATAAATTCATATCACCAATTTCATCTAGAAAAATTGTTCCTCCATTAGCCAGTTCAAATTTACCCAGTTTTGTCTTAACTGCACCGGTAAAAGCTCCTTTTTCGTGGCCAAAAAACTCACTTTCCAGCAAGCTATCTGGTATAGCAGCACAGTTGACTTTAATAAAGGGTTTGTCTCTCCGAAGACTATATTGATGGATAGCGTGAGCGAATAACTCTTTACCAGTTCCGCTTTCTCCTAACAATAAAATTGTAGAATTACTCAGGGCAGCTTTTTTTGCTATATTTATTACTTTTCTCAATTCCTCATTATTGCCTATAATTGTATCAAAAGTATATTTAGAGCCTGTAATTTGACCTAAGCGATCATACAGGTTTTCAATTATTGATGTGCTTCTTTTTAATTCTTCCATCACTTTCATGAAGTCTGTTAAGTGGTTAAATACCACAACTGCACCAACCATTTGTCCATCTATTATAATGGGCGAAGCATTGGATACAACCTCGACATTGGTACCTCCTACTTTGGTACGCCAGCCATAAATATTTTTCCTGGTTCGCAAACATTCAGCCAGGGCACCATCGGGTGAGGCGGAAAAAATGTTCTGGCCGATTCTTTCTTCTGCGGTAATACCTGTGATTTTAGTAAAAGCAGGGTTGACATATTTGATATATCCATTGATATCTGCTACCTCAATAGCTTCCTGAACACTGGCCAGAATAGCATCCATTTCCCCTTTAATTCTTTTTATTTCCAGCAATTGTTTCTTTTCTTCCAGCAGTTTTTGTTTTGCTTTAACAACAAGCATCATTAGATCAGCTGCTTGAGCATCCATAACCGCCATACTAGGTGGTTTAAGTTTACGAATGGTTTCCTGGACCAATGGTTTGCCAGTAGCTTCGATTAAAACATCAATATTAATGGTATCCAAAAAATCATAGAAATTGTTGGTAATAGGAACCCCATCTGCTCGAGCCAATTTCAGACCCGGAGCATCTTCATTTATGTCACAGACACCTACAATGACACAATCTTCAATGGTTTTTAACACTTGATAAATAGCGCTTCCACCCTGCCCCATTCCTACTATTGCCACTCTTACTCCTGACATACTCCTCACCCCACCTTTTTAATTCTACAATAGTTGCCATAATCCTTTCTAAGATTTAAAAAAGTTTTTCTTTTTTGCGAACTATTGTTTGCAATCTATTCATATTGCTGTATAATAGTTTAAAAGAGAGATGGAGGTGCATTATGGATAATAAGCTTAATGCTAAACAGCAAGCTGTCCTGGATTTTATTAAACAGGAGATAAAAAGAAAAGGTTATCCGCCATCTGTTCGGGAAATTGGTAAAGCAGTTGGGTTCAGTTCCAGCTCCACGGTTCATAATTATTTGAATCAACTGGAAAAACTGGGTTATATTCGCCGCGATCCAGCCTTGCCTAGAGCGATTGTTGTTAACGAACCGGATAACGATTATTATTTTGAGAAGGATATGGTTGAGGTTCCTTTGCTAGGTAAGGTTACTGCGGGTTTGCCGATTCTGGCTGTAGAGAACATTGAAGAGAGGTTTCGTTTTCCCCGGGGATTATTGCCGGTAGGCGGAAATATATTTATGTTGCGGGTAATTGGTGATTCCATGATCAATGCAGGTATTTATCCTAACGATTATGTCTTTGTAAAGCAACAGCCTTTTGCACACAACGGGGAAATCGTAGTGGCATTAATCGATGAAGAAGCGACTATAAAAAGATTCTTTATTGAAGGAGAAAAAATTGTTTTAAGACCTGAGAATGAAAAGTATAAGCCTATTATTTTGGATGAAGTCTCTATCCTGGGTAAAGTCATTGGTTTATATAGAAAAATGTGAGTCTCAACTATCCAGTTGAGACTCACATTTTTTATGTTAGCCAGAGGAACGTTCCAATCATGCTTAAGGCAATTATCAGTTTTAGCAGAAATCCAATAATAAAACCCCGGGCGGCTCCTTTTAGAGTAATGAGAATTTGTTTAAGTTCTTTTCCACTTAGTATCTCACCTATTAGTAACCCCAGAACAGGCCCTATTAAAAAACCAACTGGAGCCCAGAAAAAACCCAGGATTCCTCCTATGAGCAATCCCCACATACCATAGCGGGAAACGCCGGCCTGTTTCGAGCCAATTATGCCGGCAAAATATTCGATTAGCCAGCTAAGGACAGTTAAAGCTGCAAACAATAAGAGCCAGGCAATATTAATGACAGTAAAATTAGTATTCCAGGCATAAATGAAAATAGCAATGAAGATCAATGGTATGCCCGGAATAACTGGTAAAAATGTTCCTAGTAAACCAAGTATCATAACCAAAACATAGGCCCAGTAATAATCAACCATAATTTGCCTCCTCTATCTGGTACGGCGATCTTTTACATAGACAGAGCCTTCTTGTGACTTAGCGTATTTTTTTAGCTCAGAAGCAATTTCGGAGACCTGCCAGTGGTTTTCAATATTGCGATGTTCATTGCTTACTACGGCAATAGAAACGGAAACCAGACTAAACTTGCACTCTTTACCCTGTCTATCTTTTGTAACAATGTAACCTCTTTTTCGGTCATCGGCATTGTATAATAAAGGCACGGTAGCATCAAAACGGGTGATAATTTGCTGACATATTTCATCTACCTTGTCAGGGGTTGTGATGGCGATAAAATCATCGCCCCCGATGTGACCGATAAAATCATCGACATTACCCAGGTTTCTTACACACTGGGTTAAGATATGAGCTAGAAGTTTGATTACTTCATCACCTTTAAGGAAACCATAGACATCATTATAAGCTTTGAAGTTATCCAGATCTAAATACATTACCGCGAATTTCCGGCTCTTGTCATTTATTCGCCGTTTAATTTCTTCTTCTATCATAATATTTCCGGGCAGGCCTGTTAGGGGATTAAAAGATTTTTCCTGCTTGGCCCGGCGCAAATGGGTTTTTATTCTGGCTACGAGTTCATCCAGATCGAAGGGTTTGGTTACATAATCATCAGCACCAGCTTCCAACCCAGCTACCACGTCCTGTGTTTGCTTGCGGGAAGTCATCATAATGATAGGAACGTGGCTTGTCCGCGTATCATTTCTGAGGATACGGCACATTTCCACACCTGTTTTACCGCCTGGAAGAATTACATCTAACAAAATCAGATCCGGTGCTTCTTGATATACCGCTGCCAGACCAGAAACACTATCCATTGCAGCAGTCACCTGAAAGCCTTCTTTTGTTAGGCGATCCTGCACCATGGCTACTATTAATTTATCATCATCAATTATTAATATTTTACTCTTAGAGGTTACATACTTATCCACTAATTTAGACCCCCTATATTATACAAAGGTCAATAAATATTTTAGCATAGTTCAATATATGAATACAATC
>NZ_BDLR01000097.1:0-10010 GCF_002049395.1 Carboxydocella sp. JDF658
AACGCTTTGGCCTGGCCCAGCTCCACCAGCTGCGGGGCCGGGTGGGGCGGGGAGAATATCAGTCCTATTGTTTCCTGATTTCCGATACCCAATCGGCTGAAGGGCGGGCCCGCCTGCGCATCATGGAACAGACCAATGACGGTTTTGTGCTGGCGGAGGAGGATTTGAAACTGCGGGGCCCAGGGGAATTCTTCGGTACCCGTCAGTCAGGGCTGCCGGAACTGAAGGTGGCCGATCTGGTCAAGGATTTGCCCCTGCTGGAAGGAGCGCGCCAGCTGGCATTCCGGATTGTGGAAGAAGATCCGAAACTGGCCCGACCGGAACACCGGCTGCTGAAGGAGGAATTGAAAGCTACTTTTGCCGATGGTCTGGATTTGGCACAAATCGGGTAGTATTTTTAACGACGGGCTACTGGCCCGTTTTTTCTTTTGAGGGTCACTGCGTAATGTTTATGGGGTGACAAAAAAGGTGACAAAAAGGTGACAAACGGGGTGATACCATAATTAATCAAAATGGGATATATTCATATACAGAAGAGTGAGGGTAACAGGTATGTGTTTATGGGGGTGGTAGGAAGCTCTTACTTTTATCGCATTGTCATCCGATGGTGCTGACTATTTCGTTTAAAAAACTTTAATAGATTTATAAAAGTCTACCTGATGACAACTAAAGTATACTAAGTTAGGAGGTAAAATTTATGTTATTAAAGGTTGATAAAAGGATAAGTATGTTTATTGCGGTTATTCTAACCTTTTTTACTGGATAAGTTAACAGGCGACAGCTATGAGGTATCAGAGAAAAGAGCAGCGAACTATGTATACTCCAAAAAACAAGGGAATGTATTAATATTAACAATTAAAGGATCTAAAGATATTCAACTTGTTTACGCAGATTTTAATGGTAAAGTGAAAGTAGGTGCAGGTGTTCTTCAAAACGTAAATGGTACAAAAACAATAGATGTTTACGACATTAAAAATGGAAAAATCTATAATACCTCTAAAATAGAAATTATTAATAATCAACCTAAAATTAATTGGAAAGAAGGGCCTTTTATTCCGTATGATAAAAAAGATAAAACTGGTTCTCAAAAAGAAATAAACGCGGCATGGACTAGTTGTGATATCTGTCTTGGAATATGTAATACCCTCTGGAACGGTGGGTGTGGGTTAACTAGTTATTTTGCATGTATGATTGCCTGTTCACCATTTGGAAACTTCACCTGTCCGATAATTTGTGGAGTTGTCTATAGTATTATTTGTGGTGGAGTAGGAAGTTACATTACTTGTCCATCTTTGTGCCAAGATATAGGTTATTGTAAATAGAGGGTTAATATGGTTGAAGCCGAGTGGCTTCAACCATATTCTTAAATTAGTTGAAAGAGGTTAAAATCTATGAATTCTTGGTGGCTACTTATAAATATTATAGTTCTTTTAGTTTATGCATTTTTTCTTTTATATCCATTTTATTTACGTGACAAACAACCGCAGCGCTATAAGGGAATTTGGCTAGAAATTGGAACTCTTTTTAGGAACAGGTATGGTGCTCTTATAGTTTTAAATATTACTTTGGGACTTACAATTAACTTTATTATTAAAAGCTATACAAATAATGGAGCCTTTGGATTTATTTCAATGATAGTGTATTATTTGATTTTTTCAACAACTTTTTTATGGTATCCTTTTTACTTAAAAGAAAAAAAAGCTAGTAAATATAAAGGTATATGGAAGGTTATAGGAGATTGGATAGGAGACCCCCGAAGCGCTTTTCCGCATAGAAAACGTTAATAGATTAATAAAAATGCTATATTAAGAAATGGGGAAGGGAAAAGGTGTGGAAGATAAATACAACAACTTGTTTATCGTTAATTAACGCAGTTTTACTTAGTTATACGGCTTGGGTCAAATATACTGTTAAAGGCTGTTCTTCGTGTAACCAAATATTCTTTCTGCCAATAGATGGTGTAATTATAGCGTTGATAGGAGTTGTTGCTTCTGTCACCCTTGCGGTTTTGAATCATTTTTCAATGCGTTTTTCAAGCCTAAAATATCTGACACTTTTAACTGCGATGTTATGTGCTAGCTTTGCATCTTTTCTACAGTTCGCTCAATTTTTTTGGGTTGGGAATTTATGTTATTTCTGTTTAACTGCAACTATAATATTCTATGTAATCTTCGGTAACCTATTGTATAAAGTTGTAATCAAATCAATCTGGAAGAAAATAAATTCATTAACTACTATTCCTCCTGTATCACAAAATTAGAATTGTTTTTTGCAAGAGGAAATTTGTTATTTTTGTAAGGATTTTTCCACAAGTATCTGTTGGGAGATTTTATGGTAATGGCGTATAAGAGTTGCCTCATTCAGTAACGATTACTCCCAAGTTTTAAATAGGGCAGCACTGTCAACAGTTTTAACCGCCTGCCCCTTCCCAGGCTCACCGGTCGTAGACAAGCAGGGGGCTGGCCCATTTTTTCTTCTCAGGAAAAGTTTCACATGATAAAATATAGACATAGGAATGGGGGAGATTAAGAGGGGGGAATCTTTTTGTTTGATAAATGGAAACAACTTGATTTTCTCCACCAGGATACCAGTGTCTTATTTTTTGATTCAGTGCGGATCAATGAATCATGGCAAAAATCCAAACAACTTGGCATTAAACCGGACCAGGACAGACCCAGGATTTGTTTGAGTAAACAAAAAACATTAGTTAGAATAAAGCAGAACAAGATTTTATTAGAGATCGCGGCTCCGCTGCTGCAGGAAAGTTATGCCAGTTTGCTGGATAAAAATGTATTATTCCTGCTCTGTGATAAGGAAGGGTATGTCCTGGAGCTTACCTGTAGTCCGGAAGTGTTAAAAATGTGTGCTGAACTTGGAATAAGGAGAGGTACATCTTTTAGTTGTGAAAGTGCTGGAACCAATGCCATCTGCTTGGCCATGCAAGAACTAAAAACGGTAGTAGTTAGAGGAGAACAGCATTATTGTGACTTCTTAAAATCCTGGTACTGTGTTGCTGTTCCGATTTATAGCAGTTATCATGGAATAATGGGTTTTTTGGACATTTCTTCGCATATTGAAACCGATTTAATAAAGATGATTCCTTTAGTTGAAATGTTGGCAAAAATAATTTCCAGGGAAGTTGACCGGGAGACTCATGTTGCGGCAGACAAGGAGAGGCTGAAGTATTTGGAACTGTCCGGGCGGGAAAAGGTTGTTTTGGAGTACCTGGTTGCTGGATATAGTTATGAAGCAGTGGCTAGGAAGCTGAGAATTAGCAAAAACACAGTGAAAACTATAGTCCGCCGGGCCTATCAAAAACTAGAGGTTAAATGTCTTCAGGAGTGTAAGGAAAAATACTCCCGGTTTTTGGTTCGTTACAGCGATGAATAATCGCTGTGTTTTTGTTTACAGTGTGACAAAAAGTGATAAAGCAGGTATGTTTTTATAGGGGGGTAGGAAGCTATAACTATCGTACTCTCTCCGCAGGTGCCACAGGAGTCACCTCTTTGGCGATTACCGCCGGAACTATTTTGGGAGGAGCGGAGAGAAAAACTTGTACGCGATCAGCCATGACCACGTTGTAATTGATGTTATAGATTGCTGTTTGGTTGATTTCTATGCTTCCTTCTTCGTGCAATTATTGTAGCATATGCTAATAATTAAGTGGCTGCTGAGATAAGAGTATTTTTTTCGCCTTCCTGCCGCAAACTATGGCAGGAGGTGAAATGAAGATGGTAAAACCTGTACAACCGGATAATGCCGAAGCAGCAGTCAAATGTCCCCAGTGTGGCAACAGTGTCTTTCGCAATCCTGAAAATAAATGCGATGTTTGAGGCCAAACTTTGCTGGCCGGTCGGGTCGGCTATGTTTCCAATGAGGAGTATTAAAAGCGGGTTAGCCCGCTTTTGTTTTTGGAAAAAATTGCCTGGTTAGTTTTAAGCAAATCACGCAAACTATAAATGGTGCGATGGTGAAGGAGGTAGTGGCCATGGGCAGACGGCGCAGTATCATGTCCGAGCAGTTGAAGTGGGAAATTGCCAGAGAATTAGGGGTGGCGGACATCGTCCAGCGGGAAGGTTTCGGTGGCGTTACCTCGCGGCAATGTGGCATGATGGTGCACAAAGCCATTGAAATGGCGGAACGGGGTCTGGCCCAACCAAAACAGTAAGTCCAGTCGCACCAGCCAGGAGATTTTTCTCCTGGCTTTTTACACCCTCGAGAGGAGGTGAGGATGATGGCGAAAAAAAATAAAAAGGAATTTCCTCTGACTCCGGAGCTGAAAAAATTTCAGTATGAAGTAGCTTCTGAACTGGGCATCACTGGCATTGGCAACATTCCTTTTACAAAAGAGGAAACAGGTAAACAGCCGCGCCAATAACTGTTGCGTATAGGGTGACTGAATTTGATGGATACTATGAACACCAACAGCAAAGGAGGTGATAAAGATGCCAGGCGGACGCAATACCAATCAACCGGCTGTTCCCGGCGCCAAACGGGCCCTGGAGCAGTTCAAAATGGAAGTGGCCAATGAAATCGGCTTAGCCGGCAAGATTCAGACTGTTGGTTATGAAAACATGACCTCCCGTGAATGTGGCAGCATCGGTGGATGGATGACCAAGAAAATGGTACAACTGGCTGAACAGGCTTTGGCTGGTCGTGTACAACAGTAACGAAGGAGGTTGAGGGATCATGGCCAGAAATCGGAACAAAACTGCGGTTCCCGGTGCCAAAAGGGCTTTGGAACAGTTCAAATATGAAATCGCTAATGAAATCGGTTTAGCGGAAAAAATCCAGACTGTTGGCTATGAAAATATGACCTCCCGGGAGTGTGGCAGCATCGGTGGATGGATGACCAAGAAAATGGTGCAACTGGCTGAACAAGCTCTGGCCGGGCAAGCTGGCACCACTACTCCCCAGCAATAAGGGTGGCGGAGAAGGCGGGTTTGGTCCCGCCTTTCTCCATCTATGGCTAGTGCAGGTAGCTGAAGGCTTCCTGTTCGGGAATACCGGGGTGGAGGGCCAAATTCAGACCACCTGCGACTATCCTGGCACATTCGGAAATTAAATCATCAATATCCTTGGGAGTCATAACCAGATTGCCGGCGAAAGGGTGCAGCACTTCATTAATAATTTGTTGAATCATTGCCGGATTGAGATTCTTGTATATTTGATATAGGGTTGGGCTGGTCTGGAACTGCTCCAGTAATTTATCGATAGCCTCGCCGGCAATAACAGCAGCATGACAAACGGTGGGGATGCCAATGGCAATCACAGGAACCCCCAGAGTCTCTTGATTTAAACCCTGTCGTTTATGACCCAGGCCGGAACCGGGACTTATACCGGTGTCAGCTAGCTGGATAGTAGTGCCGATGCGCATGGCACTGCCAGCGGCCAGGGCATCAATGCAGATAACAGCATTGGGCTTGACTCTGTCCACTACCCCACGGATGATTTCAGCGGTTTCAATGCCGGTTATACCAAGGACGCCCGGGGCCAGAGCGCAAACCGGGCGCATCCCTCCGGCCAGTTCCTGGGGGGCATAATGAAAAAGGTGGCGGGTTACCAGGACGGAATTGATTACTCTGGGCCCCAGCGCATCCGGGGTAGCCTTCCAGTTGCCCAGTCCGACCAGAAGAACGGTGGCATCTGGCCCCAGGGATAGCAGGGATTTAAGCTGGTCGGCAAAAACCCGGGCGATTTCGGCCTGTACTAACCGGTTACCTTCCCTGATATCTGGTGCTTCGATGGTAATATATTTACCTGGCGGTTTACCCATTAATTGCTCTCCCTGGGCATCCAGGACTGTAACGATGGTTACGGTGGCATGAGGTTTTTGCAGTTTTTCCATTGCGACACCGGGAATTTCCCGTTGTACCTGGCCCCGAATCGCTTCATGGGCTTCGAGAGCCAGATCGAGATTGATGGAAAAATGCTTAAGCAATTCCGGTCGCGCCATGAATTATCTTCCTCTCCAAATTTCTGCCTTTAATGTACCCGGCAATTTTCGCAATTATACATAATTTTTTGGAGGGAAATATATGGCAAACGTGGTGTTGCGGGCAATTTTTGTTTATATTTTCATTCTGGTCATGGTAAGGTTAATGGGAAAAAGAGAAGTAGGACAGTTATCCACTTTTGATATTGTGGTTTTTATTGTGCTAGCAGAACTGGCTGCTATTCCCATGGAGTATTACCAGAAACCCCTGTTGCCCAGCCTGGTGCCTATTCTGGTAGTGGTTTTGCTGGAAATTATCACTTCCTATTTGGCGTTAAAATTTCCGGTCTTTCGTAAACTGATGGATGGACAGCCTTCCATTGTTGTGGCTAATGGCCAGCCGGTAATTGAGGAAATGAAACGCTTGCGCTATAGCCTGGATGATTTAATGGCTCAGTTACGGGAAAAGGGTTTTACCTCACCGGCGGAAGTGGAATTCGCGGTACTGGAGACTTCCGGAAAGCTAAGTGTAATCCCCAAAAGCCAGAATCGTCCCGTTACTCCTGCTGACCTGAGTTTAGCTACGAGTTATGAGGGATTACCTATCCCCTTAATCAAAGATGGGATTGTACAAAAACATAATCTGGGACAGATTGGTCTGTCGGAAAACTGGCTGGTTGGAGAGCTGCAAAAACAGGGGTACCAGCAGCCACAGCAAATCTTTTTCGCCTTGCTGGATACCAGAGGACAACTGCATCTCTATCCTAGATAAAAAAAGAAGGCCACTACCTTGCGGTGTGGCCCAATTTGTTACCCTTGCGGGTAACATTGGGAGAGGAGAAACCGGAGAAAGAGCTTGTAGGGAGAGTGTTGACTGGTTCATTTATATTTATTACCCGCAGGGAAAAGGTTTATACATCTGGAAAAAAATTTTTTCTATGCTATAATGCAAATGAGGTGAAAAAATTGCGGGTGATAGCTGGACAGGCCAGAGGTCGAAAACTGAAAGCTCCCAGGGGTATTTCCACCCGGCCGACTCTGGACCGGGTCAGAGAAGCTCTGTTCAATATTATCGGGAACCGAATCTGGGATAGTACCTGTCTTGACCTGTTTGCCGGTACCGGGGCCCTGGCGATTGAAGCCCTCAGCCGGGGAGCAACCCGGGCAGTGCTGGTGGAAAAGGACCCGAAAGCCCTGGCCTGCATCAGGGACAACTTGTCCAGCACCGGCCTGGAGGAAAGGGCAGAGGTATTAAAGGATGATGTCTATCGCGCCATTCCCCGTTTGGGACGGGAAGGGAGAAAATTTGATTTTATCTTTCTCGATCCGCCCTATGAACAAGGACATTTGTCCCGAGTGTTGCCATTGCTTTCGCAATACCGGCTGCTTCAGCAGGAGGGCTGGATTATAGTAGAGACCAGGTCACGGGAGCCGGCTATTGAAGAGATAGCAGGTTACCGGCTGAAACGGCGGGAAAAATATGGGGAAGCGGCCTTGAATTTCTATATTGAGGAGGAGAAGGCAGAGTGAAAATAGCTGTTTACCCGGGTAGTTTTGATCCTATCACCAATGGCCATCTGGATATTATCGAAAGGGCGGCAGATGTGTTTGATCAGGTGATAGTCGCTGTTTCGGTTAATTCTGCTAAGAAACCTCTTTTTTCAATGGAAGAACGAGTTGAATTATTACGGGAAGTTTTGCGGCCCTATCCTAATGTCAGGGTAGACAGCTTTACTGGTTTGACAGTAGACTATGTTGTTTCCCAGAAGGCGCGGGTAATTATCCGCGGCTTGCGGGCGATTTCCGATTTTGAAAATGAATTACAAATGGCGGTAACCAACCGCAAGCTCAAGCCTTCCGTGGAGACCTTTTTTATGATGGCGCGGGCGGAATATTCCTTTATCAGTTCCAGTTTAATTAAAGAAATTGCAAATTATGGTGGTTGCATTAAAGGATTTGTCCCCGAGGTTGTCGAAATTAAAATCAAGGAAAAACTGGCCCAGCTCAAGGGCTAAATTTACCCATTGGAGGGGAGCAGCGAGTGGAAGTACTGGATTTACTGGATAACCTGGAAGAAATGGTGAATGAAGCTTTTCGTGTACCCATTAGCAATAAGGTCTTGCTGGATGCCGGTGATCTTATCGAAATCCTGGACCGGATCCGGGTGCTTTTACCGGACGAGTTGAAGCAGGCCCGGATGATTACCCGGGAATATCAGCGGATTCTGCAAGATGCGGAACAGCAAGCGAAAAGAATTATCGACCAGGCCCATGATGAGAAAAGCAAACTGGCCCATGAAAGTGAAGTGGTCAAAGAGGCCCAAGCCCATGCTGAAGATATCATCAGGCAGGCGGAAGAAATGGCCCGGCAGATTCGGGAAGGGGCTACTGATTATGCCCTGGATATTTTGCTCAAGCTGGAAAGCAATTTGAGTCACGTACTGGATGAATTGAAGACCGGCCAGGAGCAGTTACGGGATTTGCAGCAAAAGAACCGGGCTAATCAGATGGGTTAGGATTTTAGCCGGTGCAGTAAACTGCTGATAATGGCCAGCAGAGTCAGCACCAGCAGGGTGAAAAGAAATAATTGACCGGAATAAACCAAAAGCCCCAGCCAGGAGGCATTAGCAGCCTGAGGTAGGGGCCAGGCTGCGGTTGGTATACTCCAGCCCAGCTGATAAAAAAAATAGGTATAAGGTATGGCCAGTAAGATATGAACCAGTCGTGCTTTGATAAAAGGCAGCAAGCGCAATGAAGTGGAACTGATAAAGCTGGCCACCTGGGCAATGACGGAAAAACCGCTCCAGGCCAAAATAGCGGCGATGGTAAGGACTTTAGCCTGCAAGGGCAGGTCGCTGATACTGGCCTGCTGACAGCCCAGGGTGATTTCCAGCAAACCAGTGCCGAGAGCCAAACCAATTCCCTCGGGCAGGCCCAGGAGTTGAAAAGGCCAATCCAGTAGACGGGCCAGGGCTCCCAGCAGGCCAAAATGAAGCAGCAGCTGGCTGATGGTAGCAAAAACAATGATAAACCCGCCGATAGCCAGCAGTTTATTGCATGCTTCTCCTACAGCTTCGGCCAGATGGCTGCCCAGGGGGCGCTCATTGGCCAGCAGTTTTTGGCGTAATTCTTGCAAAGCTGCTGCCCAGATTTTGTGATTTCCGGCCTTAAGTGGCGGCCGGGATGAATGCTGGCGGCTGCGCCAGGCTAACAGGATACCCAGGGTCAGATTGGCCGCATAATGGCCGGCAGCCAGGGTCCAGCCCAGGGCTGGCTGGCCCAGCATGCCAACGGCTACTGCTCCCAGCATGAACAAGGGCGAGGCGTTATTGGTAAAGGCCAGCAAGCGCTGGCCTTCTGCCGGCGTCAGTCGCCCTGCTTTGATTTCACTGGCTGTGATAACAGCACCAATGGGATAACCGGAAGTATAGCCTACGGCCAGGACGAAAGCGGCGGCACCGGGCAGATTAAAGAGGGGGCGCATTACCGGCTCCAGCAATACCCCCAGGCAGTGGGTAAGACCATAACGTTCCAGTAAGGCTGAACCGATAAAAAAGGGCAGGAGAGCCGGAAGAACGATTTCAAACCAGGCTCTGGTGCCACGCAAGGCCCCTTGAAAAGCAACTTTGGGGCTGATAGCCAGGGAAACAACTAGCAAGAGAGAACAAATCAGGATGAAATAGCCCTGATGCAGTTTTTGTTTTTCCCTGTTCAATTCCTATCCCCTGCCTTTCCATGAATAAATATATGGCAGAGGCGGAGAAATCAGACCAGGGGGTGAGGCCATGCAGGAGAGGCGGCCACGGCTAGCTCTGGCCCTGGGGGCTGGCTCAGCCCGGGGATTGGCCCATATCGGGGTTTTGAAGGTCTGGGAAGAGGAAAGATTACCTCTGGATTTACTGGTCGGTACTTCCATGGGTGCGATTATCGGGGGCCTCTATGCCTCTGGCATCAGCCCCCGCTGGCTGGCTAATCTGGTGGGCCCCCTCAGTAAGTTGAACTGGCGGGATCTGGGATTGGGGGGGCTGGGGCTATATAAAGGGGAAAATTTTTATCAGGCTCTCAAAGTGCTTACC
>NZ_BDLR01000098.1:0-2000 GCF_002049395.1 Carboxydocella sp. JDF658
CATAGATACTTAACAGATTACTAAAATAAATTTCTTCAGTATATTTTTTGTTAATTTTTTCAATCGCGTTTTTACTCATCACTGAAATTAATTCCTTATTATAATATAAGTAATTAATTTTATCGATTAATTCATCAACATTTCCAGGGTTAAATAATAATCCGTTATAATTTTCAGTTACGATTTCAGGAGTACCTCCAGTATTGCTTGCTATAACTGGTTTACCTAAAGCCATTGCCTCTAGTATAGCCATTGAGCAATTTTCATGACAAATTGATGGTAAAATAACAAATAAACTATTTTTAATTATTGATTTTAATTGTTTTTCCTCTAGAAAACCTAATATTTTAACATTTGATAACCCATAATTCAAAATAAATTTTCTTACATTATTTTCTTCTGGTCCGTTACCTACTATATATAATGTTTTGTCCTTTAAATGCAAAAAAGCTTTTAGCAAAGTATAGATTCCTTTTTCTTTTGATAACCTACCAAAATATAAACAATATCCCCTATTATTATTTATTCTAAAGTTTGTATCTAAAAACTCTCTTTTTACAAAATTAGGCAAAACAATGATTTTTTCTTTTGGATAACCATATTTAATTAATTTATCATATAAAAAATAACTAGGTGTAATAAAATAATCAATGTTTTTATGATAAGTTTTTAATATATTATGAATGCTAAATTCGGTTAAAAGTATAAACGTATTGATAAACGATTGCTTGTGACATTTTTTATACATAGCTTTTATTTTGTTTTTTATACTAAAACAGCCATCGCATCTATCCTCTTTACATAATAAATTATATGTTGGACAAACCAATTTAAAATCATGTAAAGTAATTACTATTGGAATATTCTTTTCTTTTAAAGCGTAAATAATCGAGGGTGAGAGATGATGATAAATGTTATGTAAATGTGCTATATCTGGTTTAGTAATATTTATTAAATTTTTAATTTTTCTATATGCATTAAAATTAAATATTATTTTTTGTGAATTTATTATTTTATCTATGATACTCATGTTATCAAAATCAATTTCATTTGCAAATAAATCTTGATACTTATAAGTAAAATTTTTTTCGTGTTTCATAGAAAAACAACAATAATCTATATTGTTTCTTAAGAATAAATTAATTTGATTGAAAAAGCATTTTTCAGCTCCACCTTTAATATAATAAAACTTATTTATCATTAATATTTTCATAAACACCCTGCCCTCTTTTCAAACGTTTTGATATTACTATAATTTTTATTTTCTATAGTTATGCCAATTAACGACCAGACAAACCACTGAATTACTAACATATTTATAACATTATCAGCTAATGCTAAAATATATGAGGAAAATGAAAGAATAAATGTAATCAAATAAATATTTTCTTTACAGTTAATATAATTTTTTAAAATGCGTGTTAAAAAATAACTAATCAACAAAACAAAAAATACTATTCCTAACAAACCTAATTCTATATATAATTTTAAAAAATCGTTATGAGCATCTATTGCCCATGGTAGTATCTGTTGAGATAAGAAATAAAATTTCCCTAATCCTTGACCAAATAAATAATTCTGTCCATAATTTTGTAGCATACTAACCCATATAAATTTTCTGGTCGCCAAAGAACTTTCTTCCATTTTATCCGACAAAACATTAGAAAATCTATCCAAAAATATAGAATTGCTAAATAAGGTATAACGTTAAAATCAAATTAATAATTAACATTAATTTGTTTTTTCGCAAAATATTATATAAAAAGACAGCAATTATAAGTACTATCCAAGTACTTCTTGTTTTTGTTTCATATATTAAAAGTATTATTAAACATATAAATAAACTGTAAAATGTTTTTTTAAAAATATTTTTTTTTGTTTTTTGTGCTTTATAAATAGTAACAAATAATATTATTAATAAGAAAAACGAAAACATATTAGGAGTAACAAATATTGAATCTATTCTGTATATCTCTCCTGAAATTAATTTGGAATAATGG
>NZ_BDLR01000099.1:0-201 GCF_002049395.1 Carboxydocella sp. JDF658
ACCGTGTGCCTACAAGCAGTCAGAGCCCGATTTAGCGGGTAATGGCGTGCCTTTTGTAGAATGAACCGGCGAGTTACGGTAGCAAGCGAGGTTAAGGCGGGGAGCCGGAGCCGAAGCGAAAGCGAGTCTGAAGAGGGCGATAAGTTTGCTGCCGTAGACCCGAAACCGGGTGATCTACCCATGTCCAGGGTGAAGCGGGAG
>NZ_BDLR01000100.1:0-3888 GCF_002049395.1 Carboxydocella sp. JDF658
GGCTACCCCTTGTTCAATCAGGGCTTTATTGATTTCTTCAAAAGGTACGGCAGATACATAGAAAGTGGAAGTACCTCCGTTTTCCTTTTCACCATAGATGTAACCGCCAATTTCTTCAGCCCGTTGCTGAGCCAATTTCCGCATTTCTTCCCTGGGCCCGAAACTGATAGCTCCGTGCGGGCAGGCTTCCACGCAGGCAGGCTGTTTGCCTTCTTTCACCCGGTCCAGGCAAAGATCACACTTATACATGACCCCGCCTCCAATTAGGCCGGGCAGTACTTTCATATAAATCCCCACTCCGCCTTGCCGCTGAGGAATATGCCAGGGACAAACAGCCTGACACTTGGCACCGCCAAAGCAACCATTTTCATCAATCACTACCGCTCCTTCAGGGGTTTTGTTATTGACACCGAAGGGGCAGAGATTAGCACAGGGCGGGTTATCGCAATGCATACAGCGCCGCGGAATGCTAATCTCTACATCCTGCCCTTGATGTTTAACTTTTACTTTTTGAATATAAGTCCAGTTATACGGAGTTAAACGATCTTTAATACTTCTCTTTTTGGACCAGTCCTCAAATTTTCCGGTCGGCCAGTTTACCGGAATAGGGCCTTTCGGCTCAGGGAATTTATGCTGGTTCGCATTCCGGCAGGCGTCTACACAAACACCGCAACCGGTGCATTTAGTCAAATCTATGACAGTGCCATAACCCTGTTCTCCGCTCGCAGCATTGGCCTGCTGGGGGCCCTGACTCAAAACCATGGCTCCGGCCACGCCGGCAGTCAGGCTTCTTTTCAGGAATTCTCGTCTCGATACTTTCACCAAAATCTACCTCCTTTTCGTTATACCCTTACTGGGTATGTGTATTTGTCGTAGTTTATTATATTCAACTCTTTTATCTATGTCAATACTTTTTATTCAAACAAAAAACAGGTGCCAGCGCACCTGTTTGCCATCAACCAAGGGGTTCCCCTTCACTCAAAATATCCTTTACTATTTCCCGTAACACACTGCGGACAGCCGGGCTTTTCAATAATTCCGGCAAATTGGCTCGCAGCCAGCTGCGAATGCGGGTCTGTTGTTCCGGTTTGCTGATATATTCTTCCGCTATTTTGCTCAACTGCTGTCTACCTTCCGGACTGTTCAAATATTGCTCAATGGCTTCTGTGATTTCAGGCAATGAAGGCGTGGGAGCAGGAGTGGGGTGCGGACAGACTGGCTGCTGATTGGGTTGTTTGTAACAGCAATATAGCCAATAATAGGGCCAGTAAAACATAAAAATATACCTCCCGCAGGGTAGGAGTTTTAATTCATCTTATGCTCTACCCCTGCGAGAGGAACTACTAAATTTTATTTTTCCTTCAATTTTTCAGCAATATAGGCTCTCAGGTAATCCATATCTTTGCCTTTTTCCGCCATTACTTCCTTTAGATGCTCGCCGGTCTCCGCCTCGGATAACCCCAATTCCCTTGCTAACTGATTTTTATCCAGTCCGAAAGCCCGGGCAACGTCTTCCAGTGTCATCCACCCTTTAATCTGAGCCGGATCATTAATTTGTTCTATTTCGGCAGCAACCGGAGTAGACTGCCATATCCCTGTCACCTGTGTAATCAGGGGTGGCAGGAAAAAAGCCAATAACCCCAGCACCAGAAATAAACCCTTGCTCTTTATGGTCAGTGTCTCCGGTACAGGACAGGCATCTACACATTTCAGACAGCTGACACAGGATGAATCTGTTATTTTTTCCCGTTCAGTTATTTTTACCGCTGTCGGACAAACCCGATCACAGCGATGGCAACTAATACAGGTCTCAGCCTTACGACCGGGTCGTAATGAACCCAGTTTGTTAAATAATCCCACCAGACCGCCCAGGGGGCACAGATAGCGGCACCAAAAGCGTGATACGGCCATACTGCCAGCTATAAACAGGCCAATTACCAGCACAGGTATATAATCCTCAAACTTGAAGTGAAAGAAGGCTTTGTAGGGATCGTAACTTTCAAAAACCAGTTCATTTGCGTAGTAGGTAGCAACCACAATTATTACCAACATCAGGTAACGTCCATAACTGAAAATATGATCCAGGTTTCTCCCGAGTTCCAGCTGCCGCCTAAATATTTTTTTGCTTGCCCAGGCAAAGAAATCCTGTAATGCTCCCAGCGGACAGAGCCAGCCGCAAAAAAAGCTACCGGCCAGGAAAGCAGATAAAACCAGGCCACCAAATAAAATCAGATTTGACCAGTTGGTTTTTTCTATAAAGGTGCCGCTGACTGCCAGTGTTGCAGCTGTTTCCACCGCCCCAAAAGGGCAAAACGAATCTAGGGGGGCCGCTCCCTTTGGTCCACCTCCTACTAACTGGTGCCTAAGGCCCAGCCAGGCTGCCAAAACTACCATGCTCGTGAGAATCAGTCTGCGCCATAATTGTGTTTTCTGCATTCAAACCACCTCCACCAGAATATAAGGCAAAAACCGTGCCAAACAAAAAACCGCCAACAAAGGCGGTTTTAGTGGATTTAAATTGCAAAAATTGCACTATTTAATGCAATAATTTTGCATTTTATAGTATAAAGTTCTGAGGCTGATCCCTAATAAAGCCGCTGCCTTTTTCCTGTTACCCCCGGCCAGGACCAGTGCCCGTTCTATGGCCTTACGTTCTAACCGGTAAAGATTTACTTCACTTTCACCAGTTTCAGGCAGAACCGGCAAATCAAGATCAAAGGTTTCCTGACGCCCGTCCCAAAACAACATGGATCGTTCAGCCACATTCGCTAATTCCCGCACATTCCCCGGCCAGGAATATGCCAGCGCCCTGGCCTCTAATTCCTCATCAAATTCCGGCTTCGGCTTGCCCAGTTTGGCCGCCTGCCTGACACAAAAATGCTGCAACAGAGGCAGAATATCCCCTTTCCGCTCCCTTAATGGTGGTATGGTGAGCTGAACCACATTCAAACGATAATACAAGTCGGCCCGAAAACGTCCAGCGGCTACTTCTTGCGCAAGATCCCGGTTAGTGGCCGCCACCAGGCGCACATCAATCCTGATTTCCTTCACTCCTCCTACCGGCATTACAACCCGTTCCTGCAAAACCCGAAGCAGTTTGGCCTGCAACGATAAAGGCAATTCTCCGATTTCATCCAAAAACAGGGTTCCACCATCAGCCAGACGCAATAAACCGGGATAACTCTGCTGGGCACCGGTAAAAGCCCCTTTTTCATGCCCAAATAGCTGGCTTTCCAGTAAACTTTCCGTCAACGCCGCGCAGTTGACCGCCAGAAAGGGTTCATCCCTGCGTTGACTGAATGCATGTAAGAGGCGGGCCACTACTTCTTTGCCTGTTCCCGTTTCGCCAGTCAACAGAACGGTTGTGTCCACCTGGGCAACTACCTTGATTTTCTCTAAAAGATTCCTGCTCAAAGGGTCCACTCCTATAAACTCCGGAACCCCATCCCGGTATTTTTCCGCTTGCACCCGACGCAACAGTTTACGGCGTTCCAATGCTTTATTTAATACGGTCTGTAACTGCTCCGGACCAGACAGTGGTTTGGTCAGAAAGTCATCAGCTCCTGCCTGAATAGCCTGAACGGCAGTTTCAATTGTACCATAGGCCGTAATTACCAGAAGTGCACCGTCAAAACCCTGAGCTCGTAACTCCCGCACCACCTCAATACCGTTTTTATCCGGCAAACGCAAGTCGCAAAAAACAGCATCAAAATGTTGTTGCCGCCAGAGTGCAAAGGCTCTTTCTGCATTTTCTGCTGCTTCCGTTTCAAAGCCAAGCTTTTTTAACATCCCACCAAGCATCAAACGTACGGATTTCTCATCATCAATAACCAGTATCTTTTTCATCCTCCCACCTCCTCAGCTTGAGTGTAACCCGACCCCCGCCAT
>NZ_BDLR01000101.1:0-31789 GCF_002049395.1 Carboxydocella sp. JDF658
TGCCCCGCGGGGGCAAATCAAGTATTCGGAAAGGAGGCGAAAGCCTGGTCTGGGGGCCGACTTGACTGAAAATAAAAATAGTCAAGTTTTTTGAACCAGGTGGAGAGCTTTGGGCAAAGTTATCGCTATTGCCAATCAAAAGGGCGGGGTAGCTAAGACTACTACTGCCGTTAATTTAAGTGCCTGTCTGGCAGTGAAGGGCAGAAAAACGCTGTTAATTGATATTGACCCCCAGGGAAATGCCAGTTCCGGTTTGGGAGTGGATAAAGATAAACTGGATGTTTGCATCTATGATGTTATTATTAATGGCTTGCCATTGTTGCATGCGGCTTTGCCTGCCGAAATTGCCAATCTGGAAGTGGTTCCGGCTACCATTCAACTGGCTGGGGCGGAGATTGAGCTGGTGGCCATGATTGGCAGAGAGAGCAAACTGAAAAAGGCTCTGGAAAAAATCAGGGATAAGTACGATTATATTATTATTGATTGTCCTCCCAGTCTAGGGCTATTGACCTTAAATGCCTTGACAGCAGCTGATAGTATTTTAATACCCATCCAGTGTGAATATTATGCTCTTGAGGGATTAGGTCAATTATTAAATACTATTGAGCTGGTGCAAAAACACCTTAATCCGGATTTACAGATTGAAGGGGTTTTATGTACCATGTTTGATGCCAGAACCAATCTTTCGCTTCAGGTAGTAGAGGAAGTAAAAAAACATTTCCCGGAAAAAATCTTTAAAACCATTATTCCCCGTAATGTTAGGCTAAGTGAAGCCCCCAGCTATGGCCAGCCTATTATTACCTATGATCCTCGTTCCAAAGGGGCAGAAATGTATCAAGAGTTGGCAGAGGAAGTGATTGAACGTGGCTAAAAAAGGCTTGGGTAAAGGTTTAAATGCTTTGATACCCGGGCGCAAGGAAGAAGAAACCCGGGAAAATGGGGTTAATGAAATACCGGTTGCCTTGATAGCGACCAACCCCTGGCAACCGCGGCAGGAATTCAATCAGGCTCGATTGGAGGAACTGGCCAAATCCATTGAAAAGAGTGGTCTAATTCAGCCCATAATCGTCAGAAAAACCGGTGATGGTTATCAATTGATTGCCGGGGAAAGAAGATTAAGAGCTTATCGGTATCTTGGCAAGGAGACAATTCCTGCTATTATCAGGGCAGTAGATGATGGTCAGGTTCTGGAACTGGCCCTTCTGGAAAATATTCAGCGGGAAGAGTTGAATTGTCTGGAAGAGGCAGAGGCAATCAGGAGATTACAGGAAGAATTCAATTATACTCAGGAAATGTTAAGTCAGAGGTTGGGCCGTTCTCGTTCGGCTATTGCCAATACCCTGCGATTATTGCAATTATCGGAGCCGGTTAGAAAAGCTTTACGAGATGAGCAGATAACTGCTGGTCATGGGCGGGCCCTCCTGGCTTTGAACAGTGAACAGGATCAGAACCTGGCCTTGAAACTGGTGATTGAAAAAGGTCTTTCAGTGCGGCAGACCGAAGAACTGGTAAAAAACTGGCCCCGACAGCAAAAAAGTGAACAGACCAGGGAAAAGAAAGAAAAGAAAGTGGCTGCTGTACTGGTTGATATAGAGGAGATTTTAAAAAGAAAACTGGGCACAGGAGTAAAGGTAAAAGGAAAAGAGAATAAAGGTAAAATCGAAATAGCTTATTACTCGGAAGAGGAGTTACAGAGGATAATTGAATTAATAGCCGGTGAGGAATGTTTCACGTGAAACATTTTAAATCAACACAGGGATAAACCTGTGTTATTTTTTTGGTAAAAATTTTGTCTATTCAGGGAGTAAAGCTGAATGTTATAATATTTAGCGTGATTAGAAAGAAGGTGAGAGGAGATGGATCCACTTACTCATGGAGTAATTGGTGGACTGGTGGCACTGGGGGCAGGTAATGCTGTCAGTTTATCAGAACCAGCTTTTATAGCATCAGTACTGGGGGCAATGGCACCTGACCTGGATATTGTTTATCATCTCAAAGGGCAATTAAGCTATCTGGAAAATCACCGGGGTAAATCCCATGGGCCAGTGGGCCTGATCCTCTGGAGCAGCCTGGTTACATGTTTTTTGGCTTTATTTTTTGATGATATCAGCTGGCAGACCTGGGTTTGGGCTTTAATTGGTGGAATTAGCCATACCTTAATGGATGCTTTTAATTCCTATGGTATCCATTTTACCAAGCCTGGTAGAAGTAAAAAAATCTCATTTAATCTGGTACAGGTGTTTGATCCGATAATTTTGCTGCTGGGAGTACTGGGATTAGTGTATTCCTCGCCATTTCAGGCAAGATTTGCTCTGCTGGCCATTGCGGGCTGGATGGTGGTGCGTTATTGTTGTCGCAAAATAGGAGAGAATAAAATTAGAACCTGGCTATCCAGAGTAAAAGGCCAGCAACCGGATAAAATTATAGTAATGCCAGCGATGTGGGGATTGTGGAAATGGGATTTTGTGGCTGAATTTACCAGTCAATACATCAGTGGTAGCTGGTGGATGAATACGGATAAAAAGGTGATTTTTAAAGAAATTGATAAAGTGGAAAGGGATATAAAAGAGAAAGTTCTGGAAACGGAAGCGGGTAAATTCTTTACCCTTTTGACTCCTGTTTATGCCATAACCAGAGAACGATGGCAAGACCGGGAAGCTTTTGTTCTCTATGACCTGCGCTATTTAGTGGGTGACCGCTATTTACATCGGGCAACTGTGATTTTGAACGAACAGGGCCAGCCTCTAACCCAGGTGATTCAGCCCTTTAGTGAGCAAAATTGTATAAATTTATAAACATTGAACCCGCTCGTACCCCGGGCGGGTTTATCATTGAGGCAAAATGTGATATGATACTATATATACAGCTTAAAAGGGGGGAAATACAAAGTGATCTACCTGGATAATGCAGCTACTTCCTGGCCCAAACCCCCGTCGGTAGCAGAGGCAATGACCAAAGCAGTGAAGGAACTGGGGGCCAATCCGGGACGAGCAGGGCATCAGATGGCATTAGAAGCAGGTAGAGGTATTTATCGTACCAGGGTTTTATTAGCGAAGTTGTTTAATATCAAAAACCCGTTACGGATTGCTTTCACCCAGAATGCCACTTATGCCCTAAACCTGGCTTTACTGGGTCTCCTTCAACCAGGAGATCATGTAATCACTTCTACCTTAGAACATAACTCTGTTGCTCGACCCCTGTATTATCTAAGCCAGAGAGGAGTCAAAGTGACCAAAATCGGACTGAATGAAGCCGGGGAATTTGATCTGGATTTACTGGAGAAGTCTTTTCAGCCCAATACTCGCCTGGTTTGTCTAACCCATGGCTCCAATGTGAGTGGTCATATCTTGCCGATAGAAAAAATCGGAGCCCTTTGCCGGTCCAGACAGGTCAAGTTTATGGTTGATGCGGCGCAGACAGCAGGGGTTATCCCCGTGGATATAGAAAAGATGAACATAGATATTCTGGCTTTTCCAGGTCATAAAGGGTTATATGGACCCCAGGGCACCGGTGGTTTATATATAGCCGAGGGGATTGAACTAAAACCACTGGTTACCGGAGGTACTGGTTCCCATTCGGAATATATGGAGCAGCCGCAAGTAATGCCAGACCAGCTGGAAAGCGGCACTCCCAATACTCCGGGGATTTTCGGTCTGGGTGCCGGTGTAGAATTCGTTTTGAAAACGGGAGTAGAACAGATCCATGCCCGGGAACAGGCATTAACAGAAAAATTGCTGGCCGGTCTGAGAGCTTTGCCTGAAGTTATCGTGTATGGGCCGGCCGAAGAACGTTTGCCGGTGGTTTCCATTAATATCAAAGGGGCAGAGACTTCAGAAGTAGGGTTTATTCTGGACAAGGTCTTTAATATTGCCTGCCGTACCGGTTTGCACTGTGCACCGGAAGCCCACAAAACTCTGGGAACATTTCCGATTGGAACAGTGCGTTTCAGCCCGGGCTGGTTTAACACAGACGAAGATATAGATAAAACAATCGAGGCAATTAAAACCATAATTAAAGAGATGAAGGGAGCATAGGGAGTGGGGACGATTATCAATGTACTGGCGATTATCGCCGGTACTATTATCGGGATTATTCTGGGTCGCAGTTTTAAAAAGGACATAGCTGATACCATCCAGCAGGGTCTGGCCCTGGCTGTACTCCTGATCGGGGCCCAAATGGCTGCCAAAGAGACGGATACTTTGATTGTGATTTTTGCCCTGGTCATTGGCGGCTGGTTGGGGAGCTGGCTGGAAATCGAAGAAAAATTGCTGGCCTTCGGTCGCTGGGTGGAGAACAAAATGGCAGCCCAGGGGGAAGGGAAGGTTGCTGCTGCTTTTATGACGGCCAGCCTGATTTATTGTGTTGGCGCTATGGCTATTATGGGTTCTCTGGAAGAAGGATTAACAGGCAAATATGATACTCTGTTAGCCAAAAGCCTGCTGGATGGGGTCTCGGCCATTATTTTTGCCTCCACCATGGGCTGGGGTGTGGCTCTTTCGGCCCTCTCCGTAGGGGTTTATCAAGGAGCGATTACTTTACTGGCCGGCTGGATTAAGGGTTTTCTTTCTCAGGCTGTTATAAATGGTATGACGGTAACCGGCGGCTTATTGATTGTAGGTATAGCCTTTAATATTCTGGGCTATAAGCCAATTCGGGTTGGGAATCTTTTACCGGCTATTCCGATTGCGGCTATCTTGATGTTACTAAAATAGATAATGAAAAACCCCCGTCAAGGGGGTTTTATTATTACCTACGCCAGTAGGCAGCCCAGGCTTCCTGATATACTTTCAACAGGGATTGACCGCTTATTTCAGCAATACGCTTGCAGTCCTCATACTCAGGAGCCGCTTTTTGGCCGGAAACTTTGAATCTGATCATGCCCCAGCGGGTTTCCACTTCCTGAATCTGACGAGGAAGGGCTCTGCGTTTAACTGGCCATTTGCGCCAGCCCAAAGAGGTAGTGGATTCCGCCAGGATTTGTTCAACCTGACCCAGAGATTCCGCGGGGCAAAGCAAGCCTAAAGTAAAGGCCGGGCGGCCCTTTTTCATCAATATCGGGGTATACCAGGCATCATTGGCGCCGGCGGCTAGCAGTTTATCCAGCACATCGGGCAGGGTTTCCGGTTGCTGGTCATCGATATTTGTTTCCAGTTGCCACAAATCTTCTGTAGTCAGCTCGGACAGGGGCTGGTAGAGGATGGCCCGTAAAATGTTGGGCTGTTTTAAAGTTTTGCTACCGGCTCCATACCCGTAGGCCAGGGGTCGGCCCGGAGGGAGGGCGCCCCATTCCTGAACAAAATAACCCAGGATTGCTGCCGCAGTAGGAGTAAGCAGTTCTCCTTGCTCTTCTCCCTGGTATACAGGTATATCCTTGACCAGTTCCAGCGTAGCCGGGGCGGGGACGGAAATTAGCCCGTGCTGGCATTCAATCATTCCTGACCCCAGCGGTAAAGGAGAACAGCCGATAAATGCGGGTTGCAGATAAGATAGGGCCAGGCAACAACCTACTATATCGATAATGGCATCAATGGCTCCCACCTCATGAAAATGGACCTTTTCAATAGTAGTACCGTGAACCCTGGCTTCAGCCTCAGCCAGACGGCGGAAAATGGCAATGGACTGATCCTGAACTGGGGCAGGCAGTTCACTCTCTCTGATCATAGTCTCGATATGGTGCAGGTGCCGATGCGGCTGGGATTCTGGAAAATCCACCTCTAAATGCAGACTGCGAAGGCCGTGGTGTTTTTTTTCCTGCCAGTTCAGCTGCCAGCCCTGCAGGGGTAATGTCTTCAATTGTTGTTCCAGCCAGGAGACTGGTACACCGCAATCAACCAGGGCGGCCAGCAGCATATTGCCGGCTGCTCCAGTGGGGCATTGGAAATAAAGGCCGATACCGCTCATGTTTCTACTCCCCCCAGACGATTGATGGCATTGGCGAGGGCAGCCGCTCCATAACCATTATCGATATTGACTACACCGATGCCGGGAGCACAGCTGTTTAACATGGTTAACAGGGGTGCCAGGCCTTGCCAGTGACTACCATAACCCACACTGGTGGGTACAGCGATAACCGGTTGGCTAACCAGCCCGCCGATAACACTGGGTAAGGCTCCCTCCATGCCGGCGACACAAATGAGAACATTACAGCGCCGAATTTGGGGCAGGAGATGGAGCAAGCGATGCAGGCCTGCTACACCTACATCATAAAACTTCTGCACCGGGTTACCCATCATTTCGGCACAGAGAGCTGCTTCTTCTGCTACCGGCAGATCAGCGGTTCCTGCCGCCAGAATACCGATAGTGCCCAGTTTACGTGGGCGCTGGGGCTGACCATAAGTTAAACAGCGGGCCTGAGGGTGATAGGTCAATTCCGGCAGGGCTGAAAGCACCTTTTCCGCCTTAGGCCGGCTCACTCTGGTTGCAATCACTGTACCGTGATGTTCCTTGAGATGGCTGAAGATCCTGATTAACTGTTTAGCGGTTTTGTTTTGACCGAAGATTACTTCGGGAAAGCCCTGCCGCAGCTGGCGATGAAAATCCAGTTTGGCAAAGCCCAGGTCGCGGAAGGGTAAATCCCTGAGCTGGTCCAGAGCTGCTTCGGGACTAATAGAGCCATCACGAATTTGTTCAAACAGGTTCAGAAGTTTATTTGTATCCATTTTTCACTTCCTCCGACAGGTTTTCATTCATACTGCCACTGCGAAAACCCTGCAAATCCAGGGTAATATAAGTGAAACCCAGGGATTTGAATTTCTCCAGACACTGCTGGCGTAGATTTTCATCAGTTACCAAACGGGCCAGCTGGTCAGGAGCCAGTTCCAGACGGGCAATTTCACCGTGATGACGGACGCGGCAGGGCAGGAAACCCTGCTCTATTAACCAGTTTTCCCCGGCATCGATTTGGAGTAATTTTTCTCTGGTAATAGGGCTACCATAAGGGAAGCGGGAGGACAAACAGGCAAAAGAAGGTTTGTTCCAGGTGGGCAGCTGCCATTCCCGGCTAAGCTGCCTGATTTCTTCCTTGGTTAAACCGGCTTCCAGCAAGGGGCTGATGACTCCAGCCTCTCTGGTAGCCCGGCGGCCCGGACGAAAATCGCTGGCATCATCGGCATTGGCGCCATCATAAATCACCTGTAATTGGTATTGTTGCTGAATAGATTGTAGTTTATGCCATAGTTCCTTTTTACAAATATAGCAGCGGTCAATGGGATTGGCCACAAATTCGGGATCGGCTAACTCCTCCGTTTCCACGGTAAGCAGACGGGCTCCCAGTTGCCGGGCCAGCTGGACCGCGGCCTGGCGTTCCCTTTCCGGATAGGTTTCGGAAAAAGCTGTAACCGCCAGAACCTGATCCGGGCCCAGGGTTTTCAAAGCTGCCTGTAGTAGGAAGGTGCTGTCAACCCCTCCCGAAAAAGCGATCAGGCAGCTGCCATTTTCTTTCAATATCTGTTGCAGACGTTTCAGTTTAGCTTGCATAGCCAAGTTCCTCCTCCAGATGTTACTGCTGACATTGTAAAATGTTGCATCAGCAAAGTCAATGATAGTATACTCTTAAATATAGGAAGGAGGATATGGGATGGAGTTAAACCAGATTTTGCTTCTGATCGGGGCGTTTGAAGGCTTGTTATTCATTTTGTTGATACTGTTCTGGGTTCTGACCAATCGTAAAACAGCTGTCTTGAAAAAATTCCTGCAATCTGCGGAAGGCAGGGATTTGGTAGGATATTTACAACAGCTGGCCGAACGGCTGGATTCCCTGGAAAAACAGGTGAATGAATTGAAGGAAAAACAGATTAAACAGCAAATTACCTTAACTCGTTGCCTGCAAAATAAAGCAGTGGTGAGGTTTAATGCTTTTGAAGACACGGGCAGTGATCTCAGCTTTGCGGTGGCTTTGCTGGATGAACGAGGAGACGGGGTGGTATTGAGCAGTTTGTATGGGCGGCAGGATTGCCGTACCTATGCCAAACCGCTAAAAAATGGCCAATCCCGCTATCCTCTGACTGATGAGGAAAAAGAGGCAATTGCCCTGGCTTTATCGCCCAGAAAAAGCGAATAAAGGGTATGAAAGTAACCGGCCGGGGATACACTAGGCCGGGAGGGGTCTGGTATGTTTGTCAACCGCTATGAAGCAGGCTTGCTGCTCAGGGAAAAAATTAAAGGTAAAAAACTGATTAACCCCCTGGTTGTAGGGGTGCCCCGGGGAGGCATTGTGGTCGCAGCTCCTCTGGCAGAATTACTGGAGGCCCCCCTCAAGGTGATTATTAGTAAAAAGATCGGCTTGCCCCGGAATGAGGAAGTGGCGATGGGAGCAATTACTCCTGGTGGAGAAGCAATAGTGGACTGGGTGCTGGCCAAAAGAGCGGGCCTTACCGATAGCCAGGTGGAAATGGCTATCAGCAAGGCCCGTACTGAATGGGAATTGAAAAAAGAAAAATACCTGCCCTGGTGGGCTGAGGATTTTGAGGACAGGGATGTTATCCTGGTTGATGACGGTATTGCTACTGGTTATACCATCAAGGTAATAGTCAATTATCTAAAAGAACAGCCTTTACTTCAGCTCTGGCTGGCCATTCCCGTGTTGCCGGAAGAAAAACTGGAAGAATTTCTGCCATTAGTTGATCAGTTAGTCTATTTGAAAGCGCCCTCGGATTTCTACGCTGTTGGCCAGTTTTATCAGGATTTTTCCCAGGTGGAAGAAGACGAGGTATTGCGGTATTTATCCTGAAAGTTTACCCAGAGCCTGCTGGCCAGGGAGAGAGCGGAACTGATTGCCTGGGCCATTTTCATTACCACAAACAGACGGGTATTTTGCAGAACGAAATATTCCATGAAACCGCCCACATTAACTATACCGGTAAGATGGATCTGCCCCACCGGGGGCAGATTTTTATTTACCCCTGCTCCTGGCTTCAGGGGACCGCGGGCCAGGGTTATATGACCCACGCTGTCCAGATTGCCTAGAGAGGCGTCAATGGCGATAACGAAAGGATTGGGCCAGGTTTTGTAAATATGCTGGAGTTTTTCTGCCAGGTTGGCAGCATGAACCGGTTCTTCCAGGGTACCCAGTATCCAGAAGGGCTGACAGGGTTTTTGGCTGAGAAGAGTACCGATCAGAGGCCCCAGGGCATCGCCGGTGGAGCGATCGGTACCAATACAAAGTATTAATATGGGCTGACCTGGCAAGACCAGGTCCACCAGCTGCCGGACCAAAAGGCGGGAGAGTTTATCAACAACCAGAGGGTCATCCACGTGGATTTTGTGTTTTTCCATGGGTAACCTCCTGAAACAGAGTTATATCAGAGTATACGCCATTTACCCTCTTTTTATACTTGAACTGCAGGTCTGTCTAAAAAATATACAAGCCAGGCAGGGAAAGGGAGGAATATGTTGAATTATTATTGTAGTGCATAGGTACGGAGGTATTGGTATGGCCGTTGTTAAGACTATCCAGGAAAAATGTAAAAGCTGTTATGCCTGTATCCGCAATTGTCCGGTAAGAGCAATAAAAGTAACGGATAAGCAGGCCCAGATTTTGCCGGAAAGATGTATCAGCTGCGGTAATTGTGTCCGGATATGTGCCCAAAAAGCCAAACAAATAGAAAGCGACTGGCAGCGAATCAGCGAAATGCTGGAAAAAAGCGCAGACAGCCAGTAATAGCTATTCTGGCCCCTTCCTTTCGGGTGGCTTTTCCCGAGTTTTCTGTAGGTCAGGTAATCATGGCTTTAAAAGCAATTGGATTTAATGAGGTTGAACCGGTTACCAAAGGAATTGAATTGACCGTACCGGTTTATCGGGAATATCTGGCCCGGGTAGAGAAAACGACAGTGATCAGTTCATATTGTCCGGCGGTAGTGATGCTGATCCAGAAACATATGCCGGAATTGATCCCCAATTTAGCTCCCATCGATTCAGCGGTGCTGGCCCTGGCCAAATACCTGAAACTGCAAAACCGGGAAAACCGGGTGGTATTTATCGGGCCCTGTGTAGCTAAAAAAGAAGAGGCCAGGGACGAAAATCTGGTGGGAGTGCTGGATGGAGTGCTGACCTTCAGGGAGATCCGGGAAATCTGGCAAGAAAAAGGAATCAGGCCAGCTATCTATAAAACGCCCCTCAGCTGGGAGGAAAGTTTGACTGAGTTGTTTCCTGTTTCGGGGGGATTGCTGCGCAACCTGGGCATCAAAGGTCGCGATTATAACCTGGAACTGGCTGTGGTTGAAGGTAAAGATGAGTGTCTCAAAGTACTGCAGGCTGTTAAAAGGGGAGAGTTTAACGGGAAATTTCTGGATATCCTTTTTTGTCGCGGTTGTATAGATGGCCCTGAAATTGCCAGCCCCCTGGAGTTTTATGGCCGTAAAAGTCTGCTTTTTTCCCAGCAACGGTCCAGTCAGCCTCCAGTTCAGGGTTTAAAAGTTGCCGGTCTGGACCTTTCCCGCCGTTATATCAATAAGTATCAGCCTTTGCCTGAACCATCAGAGCATGATATCAGAGAGATCCTGAAATTTACCCAGAAAATCAATCCGGAAGATGAGTTGAACTGTGGTGCCTGTGGTTATGAATCCTGCCGGGAAAAAGCCAGGGCGGTTTATCAGGGACTGGCGGAAATTCATATGTGCTTGCCTTACCTGCTCAACTTATCCCAGGGGGAAATCGAATATTATAAAGATCGCTTGCGCAATTTGGATCGCGCCAAACCGATGCTGAGTCTGGAAAGAATTCTGGGGGATTTGCCGGAAGTAGCCCATATCAAGGCTTTAAGCGAAAGGGCAGCCCAGAGCGATTCCACCATTCTCATCACCGGGGAGAGCGGAGTAGGTAAGGAAGTGCTGGCCCAGGCTATCCACTATTTAAGCCCGCGGGCCAATGGGCCGTTTATTGCCATCAACTGTGCTGCTTTGCCGGAGATGCTGCTGGAATCGGAGTTGTTCGGCTATGAAGAAGGGGCATTTACCGGTGCCCGCAAAGGAGGTAAACCCGGCAAATTTGAGCTGGCCAATGGCGGCACCCTGTTGCTGGATGAAATCGAGGATTTACCCCTGACTATGCAGGCCAAACTGTTACGGGTTCTGCAGGAAAGGGTTATAGAAAGGGTAGGAGGAACCAAATCCATTAAAGTGGACATCAGAATCATTGCTGCTACCAACCAGGACTTAAAAAAGATGGTAGCAGAAGGCCGTTTTCGGGCGGACCTTTATTATCGTTTGAATGTTATCGGTATTCATATTCCTCCACTGAGAGATCGTATCAAGGATTTACCGCGCCTGATCGATATAATTGGGGAAAAGCTGTACCGGGAAAAAGGGATTACCCCAAAGGTAATTGCCAAAGAGACTCTGGATTTACTGATGACTTATCACTGGCCGGGTAATATTCGGGAACTGGAAAATGTCCTGGAGCGCTCCATGTATCTGGCAGAAGGCAGTGTGGTGAGACCGGAACATTTGCCCTCCTACTTGTTCGAGAAGGATTTACCGAAAAGAAGGGTGCAAATCAAACCCCTAAAAGATGCGGTGCGGGAACTGGAAAAGGAATTGATAGAGGCAGCTCTGGCGGAAGCAGGGGGAAACAAGGTTTTAGCTTCAGAGTTGCTGGGAATTCCAAGGGCAACCCTCTATTTGCGATTAAAAGAATTTGGCTGGTTGTCTGAAAATTAAACATATGATTAGAAATTATACAAATTGATTGTTAACAAATAGAACAATTTCAGGGGGAATCGGATGTTTAGCAGGCCCGGAGTTGTTGGCATAAATATTGCTATAAATCAAGAAGGTGACTGCATGAACACAATTGACAGAAGAAGATTTATCAAGTTACTGGCACTAGCCCTGGTTGTTACTGCAGGGGAGAATTTTGCCTGGGCCAATGAACCTGGTCTGGGCCTAATTGGCTGGTACCGCGGAAATTCCTGCGGTGGTTGTGTCCTCTCCCTGCTGGCGACAGGAGAAGCCCCGCCAGGGGTTCATCCCTGGCTGGAAGAGCAGCCAACTGCGATGGATGTACTGATAGTGGAAGGGGCGGTTGATTCCGGGGACAGGCAGCTGCAGGAAATGTTGAAAAGGGCCCGCTGGATACTGGCTTTCGGTACCTGTGCTGCTTATGGTGGAATGGCAAAGGAAGGCGGCGGGGAGCGAGAATGGCAGGGGCTAATCGATCTGGCTCCTCTGAAGAAATTGATAGCCATTCCGGGATGCCCACCCAAACCTGGCTGGTTGCTGTCCACATTGACCGCTTTGCAGGTGGGACGCAATCTAGAGCTGGATGATTTTGCCCGGCCGCTTGAGATTTTTGGCGGTACCATCCATGATAATTGCCCACGCCGGCAGTATTTTGACAACAGCCGGTTTGCCCAGGCTCCGGGGGAAGTGGGATGTTATTTGCTGCTGGGTTGTAAAGGTCCTATAACCTTTGCTGATTGTTCCCAGCGCTTGTGGAATGAAGGGGCCAACTGGTGTGTCAGCGGCGGGGGACCCTGTATAGGGTGTACACAACCCGGGTTTCCACAAAATTTCGCTCCTCTGACTACCAGGTTGCCTCAGGTGGCTCTGCCTGGAATCGAAAGTACGCCGGAAACAGTAGGTAAACTGGCTTTTACGGCAGCCATGACCGGAATTGCAGCCCATTATGGCTATTCCCTCTGGCAAAAAGGCAAACGGGGAGGGAAGGCCGATGATTAACTGGCAAAGAGGTCTGGCTGTTCCGGTGCTGTTTACCGAAAAGGCAGGGATTCAAGCCAGGACGCCTCGTAATTCTTTGCTTCAGGATAAGTATATGCTGGATCTGCCTTTTTTCCTGGCCCGAACCCAGGGAGAGCTGGCCAACAACCTGACCCTTCTGGGTATAACCGCTATCGAGACATTAACCGGACTGGAAGTGAGTACGGGAGTCAAGAAAAAACGTCTGTTAATCAGGATGTTTGACTGGTTTATCTATCACAGTATTCGTCTCTGGCGGCGAGACCGCGATCCGAACTGGTTAGTAGCAATCTCCCAATGCCATAGAGTGCTGGCGGTTCTAACCGGACGCAGTCCTATGGGTTGTGGCCTAACAGTGGGAGGAGCAGGAGCTCCTTTAACCACCGAGCAGTGGCGGTTTATCAGAATTTCTCTGGATTGGCTGGGGGATTATCTGGCCAGGAAAAAAACAGAAAGCTTTTTACCCTTACCTCAAGAAGAAAAATTGCATGAACTGAGTCAGGTCTGGCTGGCAGCACAGGACTTAGAAGGTATGGCAGGAGGAAAAGTTGTTGCTGACGGCCAAGAACAGGAGCTGGATTGGTCCCGGATCAAGATACAACCCGCTGGTCTGTATTATGATGACCGGGTATGTCTCATAGGCCCCCTGGCCCGGCAAAAGATACAGGGCTACCACCACCGGGGCTATCTGGCGGCAATGCTTACTGAACTGAAAGTCATGTTACCAAAGGCGGATAAATTGCTAACAGAACTCGGTCAGGGAAAAGGTGAAATGGGCAGTCGCTGGCCGGAACGGTGTGAGGGTGAACTTCAGCTTTTTCTGGAAACTCCGGCCGGTCCAGCTGGGCTTCAGCTCAGGCTGGAAAGGAATAAAGTTGCTGCTGCGCGGCTACTTACCCCTGACCTATGGCTCAATTCCCTCTGGCTGGAAGGGCAGCGGCAGGGAATTCTTACCGAAACGGACATTTACGCTTTGGCCAGGGACTGGGGCATCCCTGTCAGTTTAACGACAGGGAGGCGGTTATAATGCATCCCGCTCCGGTACGCCTGGTGCATTGGTGGAATGTAACTGCTATCAGTTTCCTGGTTTTATCCGGGTTTTATATACATGATCCTCTCTTCTGGGAGGGTTGGTTTGCCGGGATGGATCGGGCCCGCCTCGTTCACCTGGTAGCCGGCTGGCTGCTGGTGGCAGCGACCTTTTATCGCTGGGGATTCGCCCTGGTCACAGGTGAATGGCGGCAGGTGGTTTTCCGCTGGCAGGACATGAAAGATTTAAGACAACTGCTTAAATATTATTTATTTCTTACTTCTAGCTACCCCCAAAAGGGCAAATACAACCCCGGGCAAAAGCTAGCCTACACCCTCCTCCCCTTTCTCATCATAGGGCAATTGGTTACTGGAGTCATTTTGTTGAAGCCTGCCCTGGCTCCGGTGGCTTTTGCCCTGGGGGATCTTGCCCGATTGCGACTGATACATTATCTGCTGACCTGGGTGATGCTGGTGTTTGTGCTGGGCCATCTCTATCTGGTTTTGCAAAGTGGCTGGCAAAACATCAAGACCATTATCCGGGGCTAAACTAACTGAGGGACTATGTATCTTTCCCCGGAGATACAGTCCATATATTTCCCCCCAAGGGCTTTGCTTCGGGAATTGAAGCAAAGTCTTTTTTTTATTAAAATGGGGATGGGAAACGGAGGCGAAAATATGCATGAAATGGCCTTGATGGCGGGGGTTTTTGAAATCATCACTGCAGTTATGGCTGAACATCCCGGCAAAAAAGTAACCAGAGTAACCATGGAAGTGGGAGAATTGACCCATGCTCTGCCTGATTCCCTGCAAATGTGCTTTGCAGCCTTTGCCAGGGGAACGGTATGTGAGGGAGCAGAACTGGAAATCATTGAGATACCGGTAGTGTTAAAATGTCAGGAGTGTGGCTGGCAAGGGAGAACGACCGGCAGTTTTGTCGCCCTTTGTCCTGACTGTCAAAGTCCCAGAACGGAAATCACCGCTGGCCGGGAGTTAAGGGTCAGCAGTTTGGAGGTAGAAGATGATGAAAATAGAGATTAAAACCGATATCCTGATCAGCAATGACCAGCAAGCTGAATTAAACCGCCAGAACTTCCGGGCCGCAGGTGTTAAGGTATTCAATTTCATGGGCTCACCGGGGGCAGGAAAAACTACTCTGCTGGAACGCACCATCGCTGAACTTAAAAATAAATTGCGCCTGGCGGTGATCGAAGGGGATATTTATACCAGTAAAGATGCTGAGCGCATTGAGGCGCACGGAATCCCAGTGGTACAAATCAATACCGAAGGAGCCTGTCACTTGGATGCCAGAATGGTAGCAAGAGTCTTACCCCGATTTGATTTAAACAATCTTGATCTGCTGATTATAGAAAATGTAGGCAATCTGGTCTGCCCGGTGGAATTTCAGCTGGGGGAAGATGCAAAAGTGGCTGTCCTGAGTGTAATTGAAGGGGATGATAAGCCTCTCAAATACCCATTGATTTTCCGGGAATCGGAAGCGGTTGTTGTCAACAAAATCGATCTCTTGCCTTTTTGTAATTGCAATATGGAGAGCCTTACAAGAGATATACTATCCATCAATCCAGATATTAAAATCTTTCCGGTTAGCTGCCGGACCGGGGAAGGTTTGCAGGAGTGGATTGATTGGCTATTCAGAAGGACAGGTGCCTAATCGAAGGGCGCATGTCCTTCTGTTATAGAAAAGAAGAGACAAATAAAAAATTTTGTTGACAGTTTTAACTCAAAAATTATATAATAAAGCTGCCAGTAGAAAGGTTATATACAACAGTTACAATGTTGTAACGAAGGGGGCAGGACAGCAGGACGGCGACGAGGTTGGCCTTATTCTGCAGGTTTGCTCCTGTTTTTCTTTTCAGGAGAAAACAGGGCAGTCTAAGGTCGGGTAAAAAAAACAAAAGGGGGAAAAAGAATGCTGAAGAAAAAGGCAAGTGCTGTGTTGGCTGGTTTGTTGGCATTGTCCCTGGTAGCCACCGGTTGCGGCGGTAACAGTGGCGGCGGGGAGAAAAAGGAAGGCGGCTCTGGTTCTGCTGATAATGTCATTAAAATCGGCGGTAACTTCGAAACCACAGGTGGTGTAGCTACCTTTGGTCAGGCTGCTGTCAATGGTATTAAGCTGGCTTTCAAAAAGAAGAATGAAGCTGGCGGTGTTCTGGGCGGTAAGAAGTTAGAACTGGTGGTTGCGGATAACAAATCCGAACCTGCCGAGTCTGCCAATGCCACTACCAAACTGATCAACCAGGACAAGGTTGTGGCCATTCT
The DNA here is from genome assembly GCF_002049395.1 of Carboxydocella sp. JDF658. Classification (NCBI taxonomy): domain Bacteria; kingdom Bacillati; phylum Bacillota; class Clostridia; order Eubacteriales; family Clostridiales Family XVI. Incertae Sedis; genus Carboxydocella; species Carboxydocella sp. JDF658. Next base: position 16,003 of record NZ_BDLR01000101.1, read on the forward strand.
AGGTGCTACTACTTCCAGTAACACCCTGGCAGCAGTGCCGGTGGTAACTGCTTCTCAAGTTCCGCTGTTGTCTACTTCGGCTACTAACCCTAAGGTAACGGTAAACGAGAACGGCCAGGTTAATGAATGGGTTTTCCGGGCCTGCTTCATCGACCCCTTCCAGGGTACAGTGATGGCTAACTTCGCTACCAAGGACTTAGGTGCTAAGACTGCTGCCATCATGATCGATACCAGCTCTGACTACAGTAAAGGTTTGGCTTCTTTCTTCAAAGAAGCCTTTACCAAGAATGGTGGCACCATTGTAGCTGAAGAAGGCTATGTCCAGAAGGACACCGACTTTAAAGCTGTTCTGACTAAAATCAAGGGCAAAAACCCTGATGTAATTTATGTACCCGGTTACTACGAAGAAGTAGGTAAGATTATAAAGCAAGGCCGGGAGCTGGGCATTACTGTTCCTTTCATGGGCGGCGATGGCTGGGATAGCCCCAAACTGGTGGATATCGCTGGCGCTGAAGCGTTAAATGGCACTTACTTCTCCAACCACTATGCTGCTACTGACCCCGATCCGGAAGTTCAGAAGTTTGTGGAAGAGTATAAGAAAGAGTACGGTCAGGTTCCTGACTCCATGGCTGTGCTGGGTTATGATGCTGCTCTGATGCTGATTGATGCTATTGAACGGGCTGGCGCTGCCGATCCCGCCAAGATCAAAGAAGCTCTGGCTGCTACCAAGGACCTGAAGGTAGTAACCGGTACCATCACTCTGAATGAACAGCATAACCCGATTAAAGCCGCTGCTATTCTGGAAATGAAGGATGGCAAACAGGTCTTTAGAACAAAAGTTAATCCCTAAGGTAGAATAACCAGGATGAGGGGGTGTTTGCCCCCTCATCCCTATGTAAGTCAAAGGGGTGAAAATCTTGGAATTTTTACAGCAATTGATAAATGGCATTTCTCTTGGAAGTATCTATGCTTTGATCGCACTCGGTTATACCATGGTTTATGGTATTATACGTCTGATTAACTTTGCCCATGGTGATATTTACATGTTAGGCGCTTTTGCCGGCTTTTTGGCTACTACCTACTTGCATTTGCCGCTGATTCCGGCGATTTTGCTGGCTATGCTGGTTTGTGCCCTGATCGGGGTTACCATTGAAAAACTGGCTTACAAGCCCTTGCGGCATGCACCGCGGATTGCGGTCTTGATTACTGCTATCGGTGTTTCCTTCTTTATTGAATATGGCACTATGTATGTGGCTACCCCGCAGCCCCGGACTTATCCTGCCGGTTTATTGAGTGAGCATACCTATAACCTGGGCGGGCTGGTGGTCAACAACCAGCAGATCTGGATTCTGGCTATTTCTATTGTGTTGATGCTGGCCTTACAGTGGTTTGTACACAGTACAAAAACCGGAAAAGCTATGCGTGCGGTTTCCCATGATACCGAAGCAGCTGCCCTGATGGGTATTAACGTGGATAATATCATTTCCGTCACCTTCGCCATTGGTTCAGCCCTTGCTGCTGCTGCCGGGGTGCTGGTGGGAATTTACTATAACTCCATCGACCCGCTGATGGGGATTATGCCGGGCTTAAAGGCTTTCGTTTCCGCCGTTCTGGGCGGTATCGGCAGCATTCCCGGTGCGGTTATCGGTGGTTTGCTGATGGGCACTACTGAAGCCATGGTTAGCGGTTTCTTCAAGTCCACCTATCGGGACGCTGTGGCCTTCCTGATTTTGATCGTTATCTTGCTGGTCAAGCCCTCCGGTATTATGGGCAAGCACGTGCGGGAGAAAGTGTAGGTGATATAACAGATGAAGATGAACTGGACCAAAACTCTGACTACCGCCGGGATTATGACCGCTGTCTGGCTGGCTTTTACCTTCCTGTTTAACCAGGGGATTATCGGTCCCTACTGGCAGCGGATTGTGGTTACTGCATTAATTAACATTATACTGGCTGTTAGCTTAAACCTGATCAATGGTTTTACCGGTCAGTTTTCCATCGGTCATGCCGGTTTTATGGCTGTAGGTGGTTATGTTTCCGCAGTCATTACAGTTAAGCTGGCTCCTCAGTGGGCTGCTGCTGGTGTAGCTATCCCCCAGTGGCTGCTGTTTGTAATCGCTTTGCTGGCGGGTTCCCTGGCAGCGGCGCTTATCGGTTTTATCATCGGTATGCCCACCCTGCGTTTAAAAGGGGACTACCTGGCCATCGCCACGCTGGGGATGGGGGAAATCATTCGGGTTATGATTCTGAACATCCCCTATGTGGGTGGAGCTTCCGGGTTTATGGGGATTCCTCCATACAGTACTTTTAACTGGGTCTTCTGGATTTGCGTAGGTTCCTATGTAGTGATCAAAAACTTCCTCTGGTCTACCCATGGCCGGGCCTGTATCTCCATCCGGGAAAACGAGATTGCCGCAGAGTCCATGGGAATCAATATCACCAAATATAAGGTTATGGCTTTTACCATGGGTGCATTCTTTGCCGGGCTGGCCGGTGGCCTGTTCGCCCATTACTTCTACATCGTGCATCCCAACTCTTTTGGTTTTCTCAAGTCCTTCGAAATTCTAGTTTATGTAGTTTTAGGCGGTTTGGGGAGTTTGTCTGGCTCAGCTGCAGCAGCGGTATTTGTTACTCTGATTTCCGCTTATCTGGCCGACTACCCCGAGTTGCGCATGATTATCTATTCTATCGTGTTGATTATAACCATGCTGTTCAGACCCCAGGGCTTGCTGGGTAACAAGGAACTCAGCCTGGATATCTTCAAGAAAGACAGAGGTGATAGTCGTGGCCTTGCTGGAAACTAAAAATCTCACCATTCAGTTCGGGGGTCTGAAAGCGGTTTCCAACTGCAATCTTTACCTGAACAAAGGGGAACTTATCGGTTTGATCGGGCCCAATGGTGCCGGTAAGACTACGGTCTTTAACCTCCTGACCGGGGTTTACAAACCCACTGAAGGGGATATCCTTTTTGATGGCAAAAGCATTGTGGGCATGAAGCCCTATCAGATTACCCAGTCCGGTATGGCCCGGACTTTCCAGAACATTCGGCTGTTCGGAGAGCTCTCTGTTCTGGAAAATGTTATGATCGCCTATCATTTCCATGCCAAACATTCCGTTCTGGATTCCATTTTACGCACTCCCCGGCATTTTCAGGGTGAGAAAGAAATGCGGGAAAAGGCCATGGAGTTTTTAAAAATCTTCAAGCTGGAGCACCGGGTTAATGAAAGGGCCAAAAACCTTCCCTACGGGGAACAGCGGCGGCTGGAAATCGCCCGGGCCATGGCCACTCAGCCCAAGCTGCTGCTTCTAGACGAACCGGCAGCCGGGATGAACCCGCAGGAAACTCTGGAACTGATGAATATGATCAAGTGGATCAGGGACCAGTTCCACTTGACGATTCTGCTGATCGAACACGATATGAGCCTGGTAATGAATGTTTGTGAACGCATATATGTGCTGGACTATGGCACCGTAATCGCCCATGGCACCCCGGCTGAAATCAAGAATAATCCCAAGGTTATTGAAGCCTATCTGGGAGAGGAGGTCCACCATTGATGCTAAAAGTAGAGAATATCGATGTTTATTATGGCGCAATCCACGCTCTCAAGGGGATCTCCCTGGAGGTAAACCAAGGGGAAATCGTGACTTTGATCGGTGCCAACGGGGCGGGCAAAAGTACAACCCTGAAAACCATCTCCGGTTTGCTCAAACCCAAATCCGGAGCTATCTACTTCGAAGGGCAGAATATCACCGGTAAAAAAGCTCCCGATATCGTGAAAATGGGGATTTCCCAGGTACCGGAAGGCCGGCGGGTTTTTGCCAACCTGACCGTGCTGGAAAACCTGGAGCTGGGAGCCTACCTGCGCAATGACAAGCAGGGTATCCAGGAAGATATGGAGAAGGTGTTTGTACGCTTCCCCCGTTTGAAGGAACGGTTGAAGCAGCTGGCTGGGACCCTCTCCGGTGGGGAGCAGCAAATGCTGGCGATGGGACGGGCCCTCATGTCCCGGCCCCGGGTATTATTGCTGGATGAGCCTTCCATGGGTCTGGCCCCGATTCTGGTGCAGGAGATCTTTAATATTATCAAGGATATTAATGCTACCGGTACCACCATCTTGCTGGTAGAGCAGAATGCCCATATGGCCCTGTCCATTGCCCATAAGGCCTATGTGCTGGAAACCGGTAAGATCGTACTGAGCGGTCCGGCTCAGGAACTGGCCCAAAGTGAAGAGGTTAAAAAAGCTTATCTTGGTGGTTAAGGCAAGCAAAAACCCGCCCTTTATTTAGGGCGGGTTTTTAAATGTTAAGAAAATGTAGTAAAACAAGGATTGAAAAAAGCAGGAGTTACACCGTTTGAAAACGAATATAACTTCATCCAATAAAATGGGAGTGAGGCCTTTGAACTGGTTAGATATCATTTTGGCAATCTTTCTGCTCTATGGTTTGATCCAGGGCCTGCGGCGCGGCTTTTTACAAACTCTGGCCGGGCTGGTTGGTTATGGACTGGGGATGCTGGCCGGTTTTCTCTATTACCGGCAACTGGGAAATATGCTCTTTCAGCAGTGGAAAGACAGTCCCGCCTGGCTGGCCCTGTTACAAAAAATCCTGCCGGTACCCCGGGAGCTATATGCCCTGCCGGCAGCAAAAATTTCCACCTCCACCATGCAGACCGCCATTAACCAGCTGGTCAAGGACCCGGCGGCCAAAGGACAATTTGAACACTTGCTGGCTCAGCTGGGCCAGGCCACTCAGGATCCTCTGGTTCACAATGCGGCGGAAGCGGTGTATCGCATGGTGGGATTGGCCCTGGTGGAAGGGATAGCTTTTGGCTTGCTGTTTATCGGGGTGACTACTCTTGTCCGCCTTACTGCCAGGATGCTGGGCAAGCTGATGGATGCGACCCCCCTGGGGTTAATCAATCGGCTGGCTGGCGGAGCTGCTGGCCTGGCCAAAAGCACCCTGGGGCTGGCCATCTTTTTGCTGGTACTGGCTCCCATGGCGCCCCTGGTTGCTCAGGAAAAAACAGGCGCTCTGGCAGAATTCTTTAAAGCAGTAAATAGTTCAATGATTTTGAATAACCTCAAACAATTTCTCGGGGGATTTTAAGGCGGAATCGAGGGTTCCGTCTTTTTTTTCTGGTCTTTTTGGGATAGAATAGTATTGTTGCCAGAAAACAAATTTATAATGGGGTGAAGAACATGGATTTTGCCAATGCCTGGGACATATACGCTGATAAAAGGCAACAGATTGAGCAGGTCAATCAGGAATATCTTCGTTTTTTAACCGAAGGGAAAACTGAACGGGAAGCAGTTGCTTATCTTGAAACTGAAGCTGTCCAGTCCGGGTTTGTGCCCCTGGCCCTGGTCATGAACGGGGAAGTAAAGGTTACGCCTGGACTCAAGGTTTATTTAAATTACCGTGAAAAAGCCTTTATTGCTGCTATTATCGGCCAGCAGCCCCTGGAAAAGGGACTGAATATCATCGGTGCCCATCTGGATGCGCCGCGGCTGGATTTAAAGCCCAATCCCCTCTATGAAGCGGAAAAACTGGGCTGGCTGAAAACCCACTATTATGGTGGTATTAAAAAATATCAGTGGGTAGCTCTGCCTCTGGCTTTACATGGCGTGGTCTTTACCCGCAGTGGACAGCGCCTGCAGATAGTTATCGGGGAAAAAGGAGAAGACCCGGTATTCACCATCACTGACCTGTTGCCGCATCTGGCAGCCAAACAGATGGAGAAAAAGGCAGCAGAGGTGATCAGTGGCGAAGGGCTGAACTTGCTGGTAGGCAGCATTCCCTGTGAAGATAAGGAGGCCAAGGAAAGGGTCAAGGCTGCCCTGCTCAAGATTTTAAAGGAGCAGTATGGTATCGAACCTGAGGATTTTGCCCGGGCGGAACTGGAAGCGGTCCCGGCTGGTCCGGCGCGGGAAGTGGGCCTGGACCGCAGCCTGATCGGCGGTTTTGGTCAGGATGACCGGGTTTGTGCCTGGACAGCCTGGGCTGCCTTGCGGGACCTGGCGGAAACTCCGGAATATACAGCTGTAGCCTTGCTGGTGGATAAAGAGGAAATCGGCAGTACCGGCAATACCGGGATGACGGCAGCTTTTTTTGCTAATATGGTGGCAGAACTGATCAATGCCCAGAGCCAGCCTTACAATGAAATTCTGCTCCGAAGGGCACTGGCCAATTCCCGGGCCCTTTCCGCCGATGTCAGTGTGGCGGTAGACCCCAACTTTGAAGGCGTAGTGGACAAATATAATGCTGCCCGTCTGGGGCAGGGACTGGTGGTGACCAAGTACACGGGGGCGCGCGGCAAGAGCGGTACCAGTGATGCTAATGCCGAATTTGTGGCCCGGGTTTTGCAAATTTTCTCCGAGGCCGATGTGCCCTGGCAGGTGGGAGAGCTTGGCGCAGTAGATGTAGGCGGTGGTGGCACCATTGCCAAATTCATGGCTGAAACGGGAATGGATGTGCTGGACTGCGGTGTAGCTCTGCTTTCTATGCATTCACCTTTTGAGGTTGCCAGCAAGGTAGATATATTTGCTGCTTATGAAGGCTACAAGGCGTTTTACCGTAAAGCAGGCCAGTAACAGGAGGTAAAGCCCATGTGGGACTGGCTGAAAAAATGGTGGCAGGGTCAGAAGAAATCGGAAACGGTAAACCCGCCGGAACCTGACTGGCGGCAACTACTGCAGACAGGCAGTGAAAGACAGCAAAGGCAAGCTGCCCTGGCCCTGCTGGGTCAGGGGGATCTGGCCGGTCTGGAACCGGTTCTGGCCATGCTTTGCGGTAAAGACCCCTTGCAGGCTTTAGAAGCCATGGAAGCTTTGCTGGCCTTTCCCGGCCGGGAGGAATTAGCCGCAATCCTCTGGTCCAGGTTGCCTTACACCGACAAGCTGGGGCAAAGTCGCTTGCTGGACTGGGCCGGCCGGGCCGGTTTGGCCCTGGACTGGTTGCAGAACTGGCAAAAAGCAGGTCTTCCCCTCAGTCCCGCCTTTTATTCCCTGGCAGCAGCTTACGGGGATGACCGTTATGCCGTTTTGCTGGTGGATTACTGGCAACAAAAACCGGACTGGCAGCGAGCAGAGGAGATCTGGCAATGGGCCAGCCGGCAGGGCAACCAGTGGCCCTGCCAGGCAAAGGAGTGGCTATTACCCTGGATAGAACAGCAACCTGACAATAGTTTGCGCCGCAGCTGGCTGGCGCGGTTGCAGGAGGTGGGATAGGTGAATTTCTGGGGAAGGTTCGTGCAGTGGGTAACTAATTGGGACATGTGGCTGGCAATAGCGCTAACCCTGGCGGGTGCCTGGGTGGTCATACGGCTGAGCCGCATTGGCATCAATCGCTTTATCAAGGGCTCAGGCCGGGCTTTGACCTTGCGGGGGATTTTATACAGTCTGGTAAAATACAGTGTTATTTTTTTTGTTATTATTAATATTCTGGACCGCATCGGTTTTGATACCAGAAGTATCCTGGCCGGAGCGGGAATTGCCGGTCTGGCAGTGGGTTTTGGTGCCCAGAACCTGGTCCGGGATGTGATTACCGGGTTTTTTATTATCCTGGAAAACCAGTATACTGTAGGGGAATATATCTCAACCGCCGGAGTCCAGGGTTTTGTAGAAGATATGGGCTTACGGGTGACCAAGATCCGGGACGCCGGTGGACAGCTGCATATTATCCCCAATGGCCAAATTAACCAGGTCACCAATTTCCACCGCGGTCCACTGCTGGCTACGGTGGATGTACCCATTGCCTATGAAGAAGACCTGGACCGGGCATTAACTTTGCTGGAACGGGTGTGCCAGCAAGTAGCAGAGGAACAGAAGGAATTGATTGTCAGTGGGCCGCAGGTGCTAGGGGTGCAGAACTTCGGTCCATCGGAAGTGGTAATCCGCATCATTGCCCGGGTACGGCCTATGGAACAATTTCAGATCGAAAGGCTTTTGCGACGGCGGGTGATGGAAGCCTTCAATGCGGAAGGGGTGGAAATTCCCTACCCCAAACAGGTGATGTTTATGAGCGGACTGACGAAGGAGGAGAACCGGCCCTATGGTGTTGAAACTGCTCGAGGGTGATATTGTAGAATTAAAAAAACCCCATCCCTGTGGCAGCAACCGCTGGCAGATTTTGCGCCTGGGGGCGGATTGCCGGCTGAAATGCCTGGGCTGTAACCACCAGGTCTGGCTGGAACGGGTTAAACTGGAAAAAGCGATCAAGAAGTTTATAGAAAGAGGTGCTGAATAAAAATGGCATTAGCTTGTGGCATCGTGGGTTTGCCCAATGTGGGCAAAAGCACCCTGTTTAATGCAATTACCAAAGCAGGGGCGGAAGCAGCCAACTATCCTTTCTGTACTATTGATCCCAATGTAGGGGTAGTAGAAGTACCTGATCCCCGGCTGGAGCAGCTGGCGGCAATGGTTAAACCCCAGCGGGTTGTGCCTACTACTGTGGAGTTTGTGGATATTGCCGGTCTGGTGCGGGGAGCCAGCAAAGGAGAGGGACTGGGCAACAAGTTTCTTTCCCATATCAGGGAAGTGGATGCCATTATCCATGTCGTGCGCTGTTTTGAAGATGAAAACATAACCCATGTGGATGGGCAGGTAGACCCGATTCGCGATATTGATACTATCAATATGGAGCTGATTCTGGCTGACCTGGAAACCGTGGAACGCCGTCTAGAGCGCACCCGTAAAATGTTAAAAACCGGGGAGAAGAAATACCAGCAGGAAGTGGAATTTCTCACCCGGCTTAAGGAGACTCTGGAGTCCGGCCAATGTGCCAGGACAGTGGAAGTCAGTGAGGAAGAACAGCCTGTTTTGAAAGAGATGAACCTCCTGACAGCCAAACCGGTCTTATATGCCGCCAATGTGGCGGAAGATGACCTGACCAGGGAGGATTTGCCGCTGGTGCAAAAGGTACGGGATTATGCTGCTCAGGAAGGTGCAGAGGTGGTAACCATTTGCGCCAGGATTGAGGCGGAAATTGCTGAACTGCCGGAAGAGGAAAAAGGACCTTTTCTGGAAGCCCTGGGTCTGGAGGAATCGGGACTGGATCGCTTGATTCGGGCTGCCTATAAACTGCTGGGGCTGATAACTTTCTTTACTGCCGGGGTTCAGGAAGTACGGGCCTGGACTATTACCCGGGGCACTAAAGCTCCCCAGGCAGCTGGTAAAATCCATTCCGATATTGAACGCGGCTTCATCCGGGCTGAGGTGGTAGCCTTTGCTGACCTGATGGCTGCGGGCAGCCAGGCGGCGGCGCGGGAAAAAGGGCTGGTACGCCTGGAGGGAAAAGAGTATGTAATGCAGGATGGGGATGTAGTCTATTTCCGGTTTAATGTCTAATTATGCTTGTCAAACCCAAGATTATCTGGTATAATTACCAAATGAGGCCTCTGGGCCCATCATCCCTGCTCTATCCTGGAGGTAGGGCCGTTTAGTCCGTGGGGAGGAGGTGAAAGGAATGCGCGCTTATGAGTTGATGTTTATCATCAACCCCAACCTTACCGATGAAGCGATCAATGGTGTGGTGGAAAAATTCGAAAACCTGATCAAAAACAATGGTGGCGAAATCACCGCTCTGGATCGCTGGGGCAAGCGGAAGCTGGCTTATGAAATCAACAAAATGCGGGAGGGCTATTATGTCCTCTGCAATTTCAAAGCCGAAGCTCCTGTAGCTGCTGAGGTGGAACGGGTTCTGAAAATTACCGACGAAGTCGTCCGGCACTTGATCGTACGGGTTGATGCCTAAGGGTGATGGTTTAAAGGTGGTGTTTTAACCGTGTTGAACCGGATTATTCTCATTGGGCGCCTGACCAGGGACCCGGAGCTGAGATATACCAATACAGGTAGAGCTGTGGCCAGATTTACTCTGGCAGTTGATCGGCCGTACAAGAACCAGGCCGGAGAGCGGGAAGCAGATTTCATCAATGTGGTGGTCTGGGGCCCACAGGCAGATAATTGCAGCAAATATCTCAGCAAAGGGAAACTGGCGGCAGTGGACGGCCGTCTGGAAATTCGCTCCTTTGAGGGACAGGACGGAACCCGGAAATACATGACTGAAGTAGTGGCAGAAAATGTACGCTTTTTAAGTCCGAAAGAAGGAGGCAGAGGGCCTGGTTCTGACCTTCATGGCGAACCGCCTTTTGATGATTTCGCGGACGGAGATGAGGGCTTGCCCTTTTAAAACTGAAGCTCGGTAAGGGAGGGAAAACGATGCGTCGGGAACGGAAACGCGGCAAAAAACGCGTCTGCAGTTTCTGCGTGGACAAGGTTCAGGCCATTGATTATAAAGACCTGAATAGACTGCGCAAATATATCACCGAACGGGGCAAGATTTTACCCCGGCGGATTTCCGGCAACTGTGCCAAACACCAGCGCCAGCTGACTGTCGCTATCAAGCGGGCACGGATTATGGCTTTATTGCCGTTTACTGCGGAGTGAAACTGACTCAAGGGGAGCAAAGGGATTTTGCTCCCCTTTTTAATCAGAAAAAAGGAATTATCCGATTGATGGCGAACTTAGTCTTTTATTCGGAAAAACAGGCGGAGGTAAGGAATGGATAAAAACAAGCTGAAGCTCTGGTTTTTGCAGGGAGTACTGGCTCTACTGATAATAATTTGGCCTGCAGCGATGACTTTGTTGCAATTTTTCTGGCTGGTGCCATTATTAATGCTGGCGGTGGACAGCCCCTTACCGCAACTGCTAACAGGCACCGGGGCTTTGCTGGCAGTGATGGCATTAACGGCCTGGCTTACTGGTAATTTGGACTGGGCTAATCTGTTCTATCTTGCCGGTTTTTTTGGCTTAACCCTATTTACCGGACAAATGGTACGCAGCCGGCAATGGGGCTGGGCCAGAATGGCAGGGGCCCTGGCTTTGCTCTTTTTTCTCTGGGATCTGATTTCTATTATCTGGAGCTGGAAGATCTGGCAAGCCCAGCTTGCCTTTCTATATAAGGAACTAAGCCGGGAAGTCCACCAGATTACAGAGCTGGTGGCCCGTATGTATGGACAACCCGCCACGGCCATGCTTACTGAGGAGACGAAAAAAATGCTGTACTGGAGCGTAATCCTGCTTCCAGGGCAGCAACTGACCTTTACATTGCTTTCTGCCTGGACAAGTGCATACTTTGCTGGCAAGCAACTGGGGGCGCGAGAAAACCGGCTGTTACCTGTACCGGTACGATACTGGAACCTGCCCTGGTACTTAATCTGGCTGGCTATCCTCGGTCTTATGCTTTTACTGCTGGGCCCCAGGGCTGAGGGGATAAATATTCTGGGTGCCAACAGTCTCTGGCTGGGTGCTTGCCTGGGCCTCCTCAATGGCTGGGGTTTGGTTAGTTTGACTTTGCCTTACTGGAATCCGCTTTTGCGTCTGCTTTTTATCCTCTCCTTATTCTTTGTGGGAGTAATTTATTTACCGCTGTTTGCCCTGATCGGTCTTCTGGATCTGGGTTTTGGCTGGCGTCAAAAATTGCTGACAGGAGGGAAATCATAGATGAAAGTCATTTTACAGCAGGATGTAAAAAAACTTGGTAATAAAGGTCAAATTGTAGAGGTTTCAGAGGGCTATGCCCGCAATTTCCTTTTCCCCCGGGGGCTGGCGGTGGAAGCAACCGCTGGTGCGTTGAAATCCCTGGATGAAAAGAAAGCCGCTGAACAGAGAAAACAACAGCGCCTGGAGGAGGAAGCCCGTGCTCTGGGAGCCAAACTGGCGGAAACTACGGTTGTAATTAAGACCAGGGCAGGGGAAGGAGGCCGCTTGTTTGGCTCCATTACCAATAAGGATATTGCCGAAGTGCTGGAAAAAAATTATGGATTAAAAGTGGATAAGAAGAAGCTGGAGCTTACGGAAAATATTAAAACTCTGGGGAGCTATCAGGTAGTAGCCAGAATTCATCCGAAAGTAACAGTCAAGTTTATGGTGCAAGTTATAGCAGAGGGGAAATAATCCATGAAAAGCCTTTTTAACAAGTTTATTGCAAAATCTAAAAATGTGGATTCTATGGAGGGCAAAGAGGAACAGCTGGCCAAACAGGTGGCAGCTCTCTATTCTCTGTTGGCCAGTATCTATGGTACTGACCGCCTGGTGATGAAGGCTGGAAAAGTGGATGCCCTGCATTTGATGCGTTCAGAAAATCTGGCCGAGCGGGTACTGGGCCTGGAAAGATTGACTTTCGATAGCCCCAGCCTGGAACGCCTGCCTGTACCGGAGGAAATTCCGGGAATTCTGGCTCGTGTTGAAGAGGAACTGGCAGACCTGCTGGCTCGCAAGGCGGTGGAAGAAAGGATTGAACGGCGGGTATCGGAAAAAATGCAGGAAAGACATGAGGAATATCTGCAGGAAATCCGGATGCAGGTTTTGAAGGAAAACCAGGGCCCGGAAACAGGAGCAACTTTAAAAAAGCTGGAGGAGCTGGAGGCAATGGAGAAAAAGCGCCTGGCCCGCTCCGCCATGGAAATGTTGCGGCCAGCTGAGATTACGGAAATCGTGGGCCAGGACCAGGCCGTGGCTGCCCTGGTGGCCAAACTGGCTTCTCCTTTTCCTCAACATATCATTCTCTATGGACCGCCTGGAGTGGGTAAAACCACGGCGGCACGGCTGGCTCTGGAAGCCGCCAAAAAGGTTGCTTCTTCTCCTTTTCAGGCCGATGCCCCCTTTGTGGAAGTGGATGGTACTACTCTGCGCTGGGACCCCAGGGAAGTAACCAACCCCTTGCTGGGCTCAGTGCATGATCCTATTTATCAGGGGGCCCGCCGGGATCTGGCGGAAAGTGCAGTACCGGAACCCAAACTGGGTCTGGTTACAGAGGCCCATGGGGGAGTTCTGTTTATTGATGAGGTAGGGGAACTGGATCCTCTTTTGCAAAACAAATTGTTGAAGGTGCTGGAGGACAAACGGGTTCACTTTGATTCCAGTTACTATGATCCCAATGACCCGGGGGTACCACAATATATTCGCAAGATTTTTGAAGAAGGGGCTCCGGCGGATTTTATCCTCATCGGGGCGACTACCAGGGATCCTTCCCAGATCAATCCGGCCCTGCGTTCCCGCTGTGCGGAAATTTTCTTTGAGCCGCTAACACCGGCTCACATTATTACCATTGTAGAAAATGCTGCCAGCAAGCTGCAGGTAGAACTGGCTCCCGGGGTTGCGGAAGCCATTGCCCAGTATACCATCGAGGGCCGTAAAGCCATTAACCTGCTGGCTGATGCCTATGCCATGGTGCTATACCGTCAGGGAGGCCAGCAGGGCGAACGGGTTGTAATCTCCCTGGAAGATATTTATGAAATGGCCCGCATCAGCAGGCTTACGCCTTTTGTTCAGGTTAAGGCCAAAGCTGCTGCCGAGATTGGGCGGGTCTTTGGCCTGGGGGTGGCCGGTTTTGTGGGTTCGGTGCTGGAAATCGAAGCCGCCGCCTTCCCGGCCCGTAAACCCGGGGAAGGGGTAATCCGCTTTAATGAAACGGCCGGTTCCATGGCCAGGGATTCGGTTTTCAATGCGGCAGCGGTCTTGCGCCGTCTAACGGGCGATGACCTGCATAATTATGATCTCCACGTCAATGTGGTCGGTGGTGGCAACATTGACGGACCTTCGGCGGGTGCCGCTATATTCCTGGCTATATACAGTGCCATCACTGGCCGTCCGATCTGGCAGGACCGGGCTTTGACCGGGGAAATCTCCATCCAGGGGAAAATCAAGCCCGTAGGAGGCATACCGGAAAAAATCTATGGTGCTCGGCAGGCCGGGATGAAAATGGTGCTGGTGCCGAAAGAAAATGAAAAAGATATTCCGGCTGCTGTTCCGGACTGTCAGGTAAGAGCAGTGGAAACTATCGAGGAAGTTATTGAGTTAATGTGTGTGCTGCAATAGTGGAGGAGGCGGGGAGAGTGTCTCTGGCAATGGACAGAGTTCCACCCCATAACCTGGATGCGGAACAATCAGTGCTGGGTTCAATGCTGCTGGACCAGGAAGCAGTTTTTAAAGCTATGGAAATCATCCGGGCCGAGGATTTTTACCGGGATGCCCATCGCCTGATTTTTGAGGCCATTTGTGACCTGGCCGACCGCAGTGAACCGGTGGATATTATCACTGTAGCCGAAGAACTGCGACAGCGCGGTCAGCTGGATAAAGTGGGTGGTGCCGCCTATATAGCCACCTTGAGTGGAATCGTGCCCACTGCCGCCAATGTGGAATACTATGCCCGCATTATCAGGGAAAAGTCCTTGCTGCGGGCCCTGATTTCCGCAGCCACCCGCATTGCTCAGCTGGGTTATGAAGGTGAGGCTGAAGCTGAGGAAATTTTAATGCAGGCGGAAAAGATGATTTATGACCTTTCCCAGCGCAAGGCCAGCCGCACCTTTGCTACCATGCATGAGATTTTGATGGAAACCTTCGACCGCATTGAGTATCTTTACCAGAACAAGGGAGATGTGACCGGGGTTCCCACCGGGTTTATCGATCTGGATCGCTTGACTTCCGGCCTGCAACCCTCAGATCTGATCATCGTGGCAGCACGGCCGGCCATGGGCAAAACCAGTTTCTGTCTCAATATTGCCCAGCATGCGGCCATTAAGGCGGGTATACCGGTAGCCATTTTCAGCCTGGAGATGTCCAAGGAACAGCTGGTGCAGCGGATGCTCTGTTCTGAGGCCATGGTGGACCAGCATCGTTTGCGCACCGGTCAACTGACGGAACAGGACTGGCCCCGCCTGGTGCGGGCCGTTGGTCCTATGGCCCAGGCCCCGATTTTCATCGATGATACTGTGGGCATTTCGGTGCTGGAAATGCGGGCCAAATGCCGGCGCCTGAAGGCAGAGCACGGCCTGGGCCTGGTTATCATCGATTACCTGCAGTTAATGCAGGGCAGCCGCCGCAGTGAAAGCCGCCAGCAGGAGATTTCCGAGATCTCCCGTGCCCTGAAAGGGCTGGCCCGGGAGCTGAATGTGCCGGTAATCGCCCTTTCCCAGTTGAGCCGGGCGGTGGAGCAAACCCATGATAAGAGGCCCAACCTCAGCCACCTGCGGGAATCCGGTGCTATTGAGCAGGATGCGGATATCGTATCTTTTATTTACCGGGAGGAATACTATAATCCCGATACTGAGAAAAAGGGGATTGCCGAAATTATCATCGCCAAGCACCGGAATGGCCCGGTCGGCAGTGTGGAACTGGGCTTTCTCAATGAGTTCACCAAATTTGTTAATTTAGAAAGACAGGGAGCGTGATGTTAAATGCCAATCGTGCAAATTGATATGCTGGAAGGTAGAACTCTGGAACAAAAGCGGGAACTGGTCAAGCGAGTAACTGAAGCTATTGTGGAAACCGCCAAATGCCCGCCGGAAGCGGTGAAAATCATCCTGCGGGAAATGAAGCCGGAACACCTGGGAGAAGCAGGGGTGCTGCGCTGCGACCGGTAAAGAGAGGGGACTGTCTAAGATTGTAGACAGTCCTCTTTTTTAGTAATTGATATTACAATAGTTGCCATTAAGAATATAAAATGGTAAAATATACACAGTAGCGTTGCATTAATTTTATGAATGGTAGTCAACTATGTTTTGGTCATTACGCATTATGGTATATATGACATTTATGTAATTATATGTAATTAAGGACTCCAGTTCTTTGGCCAAAAGGGCTAGTGGTAATAGAGGGTAGTCCCGTTCCACATTTTGTCAGCCATTTTGCCTTACAATATAATTGGGTCATAACTCACTTCATTCAGAAAATTTGTTTCTCCGTCCATTACTTGCCTTACTGTTAACTCATATATTGCTTCGTAATTTAGT